>JAYTAT010001062.1:0-6121 GCA_043737315.1 Archangium sp. | reverse complement strand
CGGGCGCCGCCTGGCCGTTGACTTCAGCCGAACGGAACAGGTTGTAGTGCCTGATGATCTGCGCGCTGGTCGAGGGGTTCACCTTCACCAGCGACTCGAGCGGAATCATCTCGTTGGTCTCGCTGCGAACGTAGAAGGCGCCGATGTCTTGAGGGCTGTCGCGGAACTGCTGCTCGGCCTGCACGTAGACCCGGTAGGTGCGGTTCGCGTAGTTGAAGTCGTTCACGTACGCGCTGCCCATGAAGATCTGCAGCGTGCTGAAGATCTGATCCATCGGCACACCCAGCGCCTTCGCCTTCTGGCGATCCACCTCGACATCGAGCAGGGGCGTCGCCGCGGTGAACGAGGTGAACACGCCGCGCAGCTTCGGCTCCTGGGCGGCCTTCGCCACGATGCCGTCGACCTGGGCCGAGAGCTCGTCGAGTGAACGGGTGCCTGAGGTGTCTTCGACGATGAACTGAAAACCACCCGCGCTGCCCACGCCGCGAATCGCTGGCGGCATCAGCGGCACCACGCGCGCCTCGCCGATTTCGCCGTAGGGTTTGCGCAGCCGTTCGATCAACGCGGCGACCGAGTGCTCGTCGCCTTCACGTTGATCCCACGGTTTGAGCATCGTGAAGATCTGCCCCAGGTTCGGCCCGCTGCCGCCCTGAGAAAACCCGCCGATCGCGAACATGCCGATCACCTCGGGCTGCGCGAGG
This sequence comes from Archangium sp., assembly GCA_043737315.1. GTDB lineage: Bacteria > Myxococcota > Myxococcia > Myxococcales > Myxococcaceae > Archangium_A. Next base: position 5,420 of record JAYTAT010001062.1, on the reverse strand, counting down.
AGAATGGTCTCGACCTTCTTCATCACCTTCTCGGTCTGCGCCAGCGACATGCCCTCGGGCCCCTGAATCGAGGTGATGAGGTACCCTTGATCTTCATCGGGGATGAAGCCGGTGGGCACCGCGCGAAAAACCAGACCCGTCGCCCCCAGGCACAACACGAAGACCAGCAGCACCAGGAAGGGCCGGCGCAACATCCGGTGGAGCAGCGCCCCGTACTTGTCACGCGCCCAGTCGAGCACCTGGTCGACCTTGCGAAAGACGATCCACTTGGTGCCTTTGTGTGGCTTGAGCAGCAGCGCGCTCAACGCCGGAGTGAGCGTCAGCGCGCAGAACGTCGACAACGCGACCGAGGCGCTGATGGTGAGCGCAAACTGCCGGTAGATGGCGCCCGTGGTGCCGGGGAAGAGCGCCACCGGGGCGAACACCGCGACCAGCACGATGGAGATGGCGATCACCGCGCCCGCCACCTCGCGCATGCTTTCTTGTGCCGCCCTTCGCGCGTCGAGGTGCTTCTCGTGCATCAAGCGCTCGATGTTTTCGATCACCACGATGGCGTCGTCGACCACCAGACCCGTGGCCAGCGTCAAACCGAACAGGGTGAGGGTGTTGATGGAAAACCCGAACGCCTTGACGAACGCGAAGGTGCCGATGAGCGAGACGGGCAACGTGAGCGCGGTGATGAGCACGCTGCGCCAGCCGTGGAGGAACAAGAAGATGACCAGGATGACCAGGCCGATCGCCTCGGCCAACGTCTTGAGCACCTCGTGAATCGAAGCGCGCACCGCGAGCGTGGTGTCGGTGGCGGGCTTGTACTGGAGCCCCGGGGGAAAGGCCTTCGAGAGCCGGTTCATCTCTTTGATGACGCTGTCGCGCACGTCGAGCGCGTTGGCGGTGGGCAGCTGGAAGATGCCGATGCCCACGCCGGTGCGGCCGCCGAAGCGCAGCAGCTGGCCGTAGTTCTCCGCGCCCAGCTCGGCACGGCCGACGTCCTTGATGCGCACCACGTCACCATCAGCGGTGCGTTGAATGACGATGTTCGCGAACTCTTCGGGCTCGACCAGGCGGCCGCGCGCGCGAATGGCGATTTGGTACGGCTGATCATCCCTCGAAGGCGGCGAGCCGACCTGACCTGCCGCGACCTGAATGTTCTGTTCCGCCAGGGCGCGCGTGACGTCTTGCGCGGTCAACTTGCGGCGCGCGAGCTCAGTGGGGTCGAGCCACACGCGCATGGAGAACTTGCGCTCGCCGAAGATGCGCACCTCGCCCACGCCCTTGATGCGCTTGAGCGCGTCGCGCAGGTTCACGTCGGCGTAGTTCGAGAGGAACTTGCCGTCGTACCGATCGTCTGGGCTGAACAGGCCCATGCTCATCAGCAGCTGGCTGCTCGCCTTGTTCACCACGATGCCGGTCTGGTTGACCTGCGAGGGAAGACGCGAGGCAGCACGGCCCACCCGGTTCTGCACGTCGACCGCGGCCACTTCGATGTCGCGCGAGGCCTCGAAGGTGATGGTGATGTTCGAGACGCCGTCGTTGCTGCTGGCCGAGGTGATGTAGCGCATGCCCTCGACGCCGTTGAGTTCCTGCTCGAGGGGAATGGTCACGGCCTGCTCGACGATGTCGGAGCTGGCGCCCACGTACGTGCTGGTCACCGTCACCTGCGGCGGCGCCATGTCGGGGTACTGCGCGATGGGCAACGTGGGGATCGCCATCGCACCGGCGATGGTCAAGATGATGCAGCACACCGCCGCGAAGATGGGCCGCTTGATGAAGAAGTCGGCGAACACGATCACGGTCTCCCGGCGAGGGGAGGCGCGGGCCGCGGCTTGATGGCCGCTCCGTCACGCAACGCTTGAAGCGACGAGGTGGCGATGCGATCGCCCTGGGAAAGCCCTGCTTCCACCACGAACGAGGTCTCACCCAGCGGGCCGAGCGTCACGGGCTTTCGCGTCACCACCGTCTGGCCGTCTTTGTCGGCCACGGCGAACACGAAGGTCTGACCCGACTGGCGGGTGACCGCGAGCGCAGGCACCTGCAGCGCGTCTCGCACGCCGTAGACCAGGCGCGTGCGCACCAGCTCGTTGGGCCGCAGCCCGACCGCGTTCTTGAACACCGCCTTCACGTCGACCAGCTGGCTGCGGCCATCGGCTTGCGGCGCGATGAAGAACACCTCGCACCGAAGCAGCACCTCACCGTTGCTCTTGAGCAGCTCCACCGGCATGCCGACCTTCACGTCACGCGCGCGTTCAGCGGGCACGGCGAGGCTCACCTCGAGCACCTCGGCCTGCGCGACGGTGGTGAGCTGGGTGGCGGCCGTGACGTAGTCGCCCACGCGCACCAGCACGTCGCCCACCGTACCGGCCACCGGCGCTCTCACCTCGTAGAACTGCAGCTGCACCTTGCGCTGCGAGACGCTGGCCGCGCTCGATTGTGCAGAAGCGTGAGCCGCCTGAAACGAGGCCTGCGCGCCCTCCAGCTCTTGCGCGCTCACCAGGCCCTCTTGATAGAGCTGACGGGTTCGGCTCAGGGTGCGTTCGGCCAGCTCGAGGCTGGACCCCGCCGATTGTTGCTGCGCGCGCGCGCTGTCGAGGGCCGCGGCCTCTTGCCTCGCGTCGATCTCCAGCAGGCTCTGACCTGCTTCCACTCGCGCTCCGGGGCGCACCAGAATCTTTCGCACGTAGCCGCCCACGATGGGCTGCAGGCTCACGCTCTGCCGCGACATGAGCGAGCCTAAGAATTCACCGGTGTCGCGCACTTGCGTCGGCACCAGCGTGAGCACGTCGACCTCGCGCGCGGGCGGAGGGGTCTTCGCCGGAGGGCCGCTGCACCCCGCCACCAGCATCGTCATCATCACGGCTCGCATCACCAGTCGCACCGGGCCTCCGTCATCAAGACGTCCAGGCGCGCCTGAACCAGCTCGAACTCACGCGTGGCGAGCACCACGTCTGCTTGCCGCAACACCGCGGCGCTCTGCACCAGCTCGAGGCTGCTGCCCCGGCCCACTTCGAAAGCACGACGGGTCAACGTGTCGAGCTGCGCTGCATCGGTGCGCGCGCGCAACGCGGTGGCCTCCAATTGCTCCGCCACGCCCACCTGCCGCTGGGCCTGCGCGACCTCGAGGCGCACCTGCCGGCGCTGCGCCTCCAACGAGGCTTCGGCCTGGGCCTGAATTCCCTGGCGCTCGGTGACCACGCCTTCGCGGGTGCCGCCTTCCCAGATGGGCACGGTGATCATCGCCGCGATGTTCCAGGTGGCGAAGCGACCGACGCCGGGATCGGTGGTGAACCCGAAGAGGGTGCTGGTGAGGCCCAGCGTCGGCAGGTAGCCCAGTGAGGCCTGCTTGCGGCTGTCGCGCACGCTCTGCACGTTGGCGCGGGACGCCTCGAGATCCGCGCGTTGTTCCCACCCCACCGCCTTGCAGGCCGCGCGCGCTTCGTCGGCCATGCCGTCGAGCCCGAAGTTCGCCTTCACGCCCACTTCACTGTCGATGCCCAAAGCCACGCCCAACGCCTCCCGGGTTCTGCGCAGCTGCTCGTCGCCCGCGATGAGCGAGCCGCGCGCCACGTCGACGTCTTGCCGGGTGCGCACCACGTCGACCTGGGTGGCGGCGCCCAGCTGCTGCGTGCGGGCGATGAGCGCGGCGCGTTCGAGCGCATGGCGCAGACCGACCCGGTTGAGCTCGGCCACCCGCTCAGCGGCCACCACCGCGACCAGGCTGCGCGCCAGACCCTGGGTGAGGCGGCGGCGCACGTCGGCCCGGGTCCAGCGCGCGCTCTCTCGTGCAAAATCAGCAGCGCTCAGGCCCTTCCACGCGCCCACGTCGATGAGTGACTGGGTCAGGTTGAGGGTGGTCGAGCCCATCGGGCTGGTGGGGCCGCCTCTGTTGAGCACGCTCTGGTTGACGCCGATGAGGGAGGTGACGGTCGGGTTGATCGCGTCGATCTGCACGCCGACACTCAGGCGCGCGTTGGGGAGCAGCCCGCCCAGCGACTGCCGCCAGCGGCCCTGCGCACGTTCGACCGCACCCGCGGCGCTGCGTTCATCGGTCGAGTTCTGCCGCACCAGGTTCCGCGCTTCGGCCCAGGTGGTGAGCTCGCGGGGCGCGCGCACGGCCGGCTGCAGCAGGGGATCGTCGACCTGGGGCGCAAACGGCTGGGGCGCCGGCAGCAACTGACCACCATCAGGGGCCGCTGGCCCGGCGCCCAGCATCAGACACATCAAAGAAAGAGACGCGAGCAGGGTCACGGGAGGCCGAAGGATGTAATTGACAACAGTTGTACTCGTCAACCATCATGGCCGCCTCATGACTTTTGGTGAACAAATCGGTTCATTGCGGCGCACGCTTCATCGGGCGATCGTTCTCCGCGTGGCAGAGCGGAGCCAACGCCCCATCACGCAGCTGATGGCGTTGCGGGTGATCGCCTCGAGTGAAGTGCAGACGCAGGCAGAGCTGGCCGAGCGGCTGCTCATCGACGCGCCCGCAGCCAGCCGCCTGCTCGCGGGGTTGGAAAAGGAAGGCCTCGTCAAGCGCACGGTGGGCGAAGACCGCCGGTGCGTGCGCCTGCAGGTGACCGCCGCAGCAAAAAAGGAAATCGCCATCATCGAAGAGGCCCTGCGGTGGCTCGATCGTGAAGTGCGCGCGCACTTGACCCCAAAGGAGTTCGCCACCTCGAAGCTGCTGTTCGAGAAGCTGCAGGCGGCGATGTCGTCGGTCAAGTGACCGCTGCGGTCGTGGCGGAAGCGGCTTATGAGGGCCTCCATGGCACTCCCTCCTTGTGGGCTGTACCGCACCATCCAGAGCGTCGCCGGCATCCCCGCGGGGCGGCTGGTGTATTTTCATAACCACGGCGAACCGGGCGCGGGCCTCTACCTCCCTGAGCGGTGGAGCGCGAACCGGGCCTCGTGGCAGGCGCGGGGTCACACGCTGCCCGATGACCAGGCGGCTCACCATCTCTCGCCCCTGCCCGCTGAAGGTCTCTACGCCGTGAAGGACACCTTCCACTGCTGCGAGAAGCAGTGTGTCCGCTACGAGGCGAACCAGCTGGTGCAGCTGGGCTACGACGGAGAAGCGACCCCCCTGCTCTTCGTGCCTGAGTTCAGCACCCGCGGCCTGGGGTTCCCCGAACGCGGCAACAAGCTCGATCCTTCGGCGCTCGACAAGCTCACCCTGCTCAACGTGGCGCAGGGCAAAGAGCTGCCGCGCGACGGCTTCGTGCATTGAGCCTGACGAAGCCGCTCGTCTCGAGGGCCGCGCATGCGGTGTTCATGCAGCTACAGCCTCGAGATTCAGCCCTCAGAGACTTCAAGAAAAGTTGATGCCCGAGTGAAGAAGCCTCATTCCGGTTTGAGGCCGCGGTCCTGCCATTAGACGACTCCTGCAGAAAGAGTACAGGAGACCGGATTCGAACCGGCATCAGCGGCGT
>JAYTAT010001061.1:0-6128 GCA_043737315.1 Archangium sp. | reverse complement strand
GGCCGCACCGCTTCGCGCACGCCCTTCTTGCGCGCGATGTAGCGAACGAGGTTGTCGATGGAGTCGAGGTTGTCGGGCACCAGCTCGGCGTCGTCGGCCTTGAAGCCGAACTCGCCCTCGATGAAGACCACCAGTTCCATCATGCCGGTGGAGTCGATCAACCGGTTCTTCAGGAACGAGGTGGTGTCGTCGAAGCCGTCGACGAAGAACGTGTCTTCGATCCAGGTGCGCAGACGGGGTGCAACTGAGCGTGTCTCTTCAAGCATGAGATCCTCCAGTGGTGCAGAGTCGTTGACTCATCATTCGCGCCGGGTTGCCGATGGCCAGCATCCCCGGTGGTACGTTGGTATTGACGACGCTTCCTGCGGAGACGACGGCGCCGTCACCGATGCTCACGCCCGGGTTGATCATCGCGCCGTGGGCGACCCAGACGTCCTTGCCGAACACGACCGGTGCTCCGGGCGCATCCGTCACGCGCACGTACGAGCCGAACATGCAGCGCTCGCCGATGCGCACCGACTCTTTGACCTCGAAGTTCGCGCCGTAATTGAAGTAGCAACGCGAGCCGACCTCGAGGGTCGCGCCTTTCTCCACTCGCAGCGAGGTGGGGAAGGGGCCGCCCACGAAGACACACTCTGAGCCCACGCTCACCCGGCCCCGCCGCTCGACCTGCAGGGCGCCGTGCACCAACACCGAGTGGCCCACTACACAGCCGGCCAGGGTCATTCGGCTGCGGGCGAGCGCCATGGCCCGGTGGGCGCGTTTGAAGGGCGGTGCGTTGATCTCCAACCAGTCGAACAGCTCCAACAGCGCGATCCTCATGAAGCCACCAGCGGCGGCTGCACCAGCCCGCGCGGGGACGAGCGGATCGCCCTGGGCTTGATCGGGCTGTCGGGCGCCTTGTTCATTTCCTCGTCTTCCGCGCTCACCGTCACTTTGGTGGTCAGCGCCGAGGGCCGGGGTGCAGCCATCGTTGGCACCAGCAGCGTGGCGTAGGCCTTCACGCGCCGGGCGACCACCACGCCGGGGCCCAGGGTGACCCCCTTCTCGAGCCAGGCGCCGGGCAGCACGATGGCGCGCTCACCGACCTCCACCGCGGCCTCCAGCTTCACCGGGTACGACGTGGGCCTGCGATGACGCGAGCCCAGAACAGGGTGAAAGTTGTTGTCCATCAACTTCGAGAAGGCGCGCAGGCGCGAGCCCGGCCCAATTTCCACGCGTTGCTGCGCTTCGATGGAGACGCCGCCTTCCAGCACGCAGCCGTGGCCGATGATCAGCTCAGCGCCCTGCTCGGCGTGCAACTCGATCGGCACCACGCGCCCGTCAAAAATGACGTCATCGCCGATCTCGATCTGCCCGCCACCGATGACGAGGACGCTGCCGAGCACTTCGACGCGCTTGCCGACCCTGGCGCAGCGCCACAGCTTGAGACGGGAGAGGAGATGGAGCGGAGTCACGGTACCCTGGCCAGGAAAGTGAGGAGCGCCTCGGCGACGCGGCGCTGCCCCACGGAGTTGAGGTGCTGCCCGTCGTCGGAGTACGCGCTGATCAGCGCCGGCACCGTCTGGCCCTGATGTGTCGAAGTCTGGGTGCTGCCATCGTCGCGGCTCGACTCGAGCGCGGCGAGGTCGAAGAGCGGTCGGCCTTCAAGCCGGGTGCGCAGCAGCGTGTTGAAACGATGCCGCGCCACGTTTTCCTGAGCGCCCCAGGGGGCACGCCGGGTCACTGTCTTCTTGAGCCACGCCGCTGCGCCTTGCGGCACCACAGTGAGCGGCACGGTGACGTGCACGAAGGTGACCTTCGGGAACTTCGTTTCGAGGCGGGTGAGGGCGGCCAGGTAATCGGCGAAGAGCTGCTCGACGTCGGTCTGAGCCGTGAAGTCGATGTAGCAAAACTTGAAGAAGGCGATGTCGACGGCGCCGCCCAGCGAGTCGAGCGCGGCCTCGAAGTCGGCCACCTTCGAGCCGGGCGATTCGTTCTGGCCGATGCGCGCGTGGAGAATGCCGGGCGAAGTGAGCAGCGCGCTGGTGCGGCCTTCCCGAATGCGCAGCCTGCCCGCGCTGACTTCGTTGACGCCTTGGAGAATGTTGGCGCCCACGGACTGGTGACCGAAAAAGATGCGCCGGCTGGCGACCTGCTGAACGACTTCATCTGCGACCCCCGTCGGGGCCAGCGTCAACAGGGCTGAAAGAACCATTGAACGCCTCCGGCGTATTTGCTTATGCGCGAGGGATGCCACGATCGGGCAGGAGCAAAGGGCGACGTGCGATCGCGCAGCAGATGCGATCAGCTCTTTCCGCGCGCAAACCACGCGGCGGATCAGGGTTTCGCTGACATTGATCAGCGTGAAAGAACCTTCTTCGGCCTCGAGGCGCTGCCGGCGTCTGCAACCCGCTGTTGGATCGTGAAGGTCTCGAACAGACCTGGGGAAGTCTCCCTCAGTTTCGATGAGGGCACCTTGCGCAGCTCGGCCTCAGGTCCCGGGCTGAACGTCTTCGTCAACCGCCACGAAGAACACCTTGCTCGCCAGGTTGCGCCAGACGCGGCGCCAGTCAGGGCCGTCACCGTGCCGGAGCTGACCTAAGTCTTGAATCAATCAAGTTTCCTTCGAACGAGCACGTCGTCGATCAGCACCGCATCAACGGGATGCGCGAGGAAGAAGGCCAGCGCATCGGCTTCGGTGGCGACGATGGGCTCGCCCTGGCCATTGAGTGACGTGTTGAGCAGCACGGGCACCCCGGTGTCCTGCCCCACGCGCGCGAGCAACGAGCCGATGTGCGAATCGCGAAGCACCGTCTGCAGTCGCGCCGTGCCATCGACGTGCGTCACCGCCGCGAGCTTCTCACGCGCAGTCGGCAACACATCGGCGACGGTGGTCATGAAAGGCACCAGTCGCGGCGCAAAGGCACCGAAGAAATTCTGGGCGGCGTCTTCCAACACCATGGGCGCGAACGGGCGGAACGGTTCACGCCGTTTGATCACCCGGTTGAGGCGCTCCTTCACGGCGAGCGGCGCAGGCAACGAGAGAATGCTCCGGTGCCCGAGCGCGCGCGGGCCCCACTCGAAGCGGCCCTGCACGAAGGCGAGTACTTCACCTTTCACCAGCACTTCAGCTGCTGCGTCGATGGGCGAACTCACGCGGGTGGCGGACAGGCCCAAAGCAGACGCGAGACCGTGCGCGACGGCTCCGCTGACGCCGGTGCCCCACGCGGCGTGCGTGAAGGTGCCACGCGGCTCATTTCTTTCAGAGGCTGCGAGCAGCGCTGCACCGAGGGCGCCGCCGGCGTCACCCGCCGCGGGCTGCACGAAGAGCTCACTGAATCCCGCTTCGCGAAAGAGCCGGCCGTTGGCCACCGCGTTGAGCGCGACACCGCCGGCCAGGCAGAGTGCGTCAGCGCCGGTGAGTGCCTTCGCTCTCGCAGCGAGCTGCAGCAACGCGTCTTCCAGCACCGACTGGAGCGTGGCCGCCACGTCTGCAGCGCGCGCATCGGCCTCGTTGCCGTCGAGCAGCCACGGCGTGCCCGGCCTGCGGCGGGGGCCCAGCAGCGCCTCGAGCTTCGTGGAGAAGCCGACCTCGGTGTTGGTGTGCGAGTCGAAGTAGTCGAGGCCCAGCACAAAGCCCTCGGGGGTGAGGCTGATCAGCTTCTCGAACTCTGCGCGGAAGCGGGGCGTGCCGAACGCGGCGAGGCCCATCACCTTGTACTCGCCTTCATTGACCTCGAAGCCGAGGTACGCAGTGAGGGCGGAATAGAGCAGGCCCAACGAGTGGGGAAAGCCGATGCGCGCCTTGCACTCGAGGGTGTTGCCTTCACCGAGCCAGAGGGCGGTGCTGGTGTCTTCACCCACGGCATCGACGGTCATCACCGCGGCGCGCGTGAAGGGGCTGGCGAAGTACGCGCTGGCGGCGTGCGAGGCGTGGTGTTCACGGAAGGTGACGAGGGCGCGGGGCACCTCGAGCTGCGACGAGAGCGCGTCGAGTACCCAGAGCTTGTTGCCCAGCTGGGAGGCCAGCGCTCGGGGAAATTGCCTCAGCGCCCAGGGAAAGGTGCGGAGCGTGGACAGCAGCACGCGCTCGAGCTTCGCGTAGGGGTTCTCGTAGAAGACCACCTCGTCGAGCGCGGCCGCGTCGAGCTTCGCGTGGTTGAGACAGGCGCGCGCAGCGGCCAGCGGGAGAGCCGCGTCATTCTTGATGCGGGTGAAGCGCTCTTCCTGCATGGCGGCGACGAGCTGGCCGTCGATGACCAGGGCCGCCGCGGCGTCGTGATAGTTCGCGCTGATGCCAAGCACTGCCGCCATCGAGACCAGACCCTACTCAAGTCCGTGGGAGGATCGATTCATCAGACCTCTGCTCGCTGCCATGGGCCTGCTGGTGCTGATCATTCTGGGTGCGCTGAACGTACAGGCTGCACGGGTGTGCAACTTCACGCGCGTGAGCGCCACCTTCAACGGCAGGCCGGCCCAGGTGCTCGCTGACGGCCAGCTCGTCACGGATTGGGGGGGGATGGAGTTCTATACACGCGCCATGTCGTTGGGGGCCACGCCGTGATGCGCCTCGCGTCGATGCTCGTGGTGCTGTCGGGCGTGGCGGTGCCGCCTGTGCTGCACGCCGACGACCGCAACTCAGGCGACGTTCATCGGCGACTGCGGTCTCGCCACTGAGGTGCAGCTGATCGTGAGCCCCAGTGGCGAAGCGGAGTTGCGCCCTGCGCGCGGGGGACGTCATCGAGGAGACCTTCCTCACCGGCTTCTGAACAAAAAGCCTCACTTCTTCGTGAGCGCCTCGAGCGCCTCGCGGGTTTGCTCACCCGAGAGCCGCGCGCGCTCCTTGCCCTGCACGTAGAGCACGAACACCGGCACGCCCTGCACCTTCTCTCGGGCACCCAGCGCTTCGCTCGCGTCGAGATCGACCTTGATCACCTTCACGCCCACGAGCGCGTCGACGACCGGGCCCATCTTCTGACACGGCGTGCACCACTGGGTCTGGAAGTCGACCAACACGCGCTTCTCGTTCTTGATCAACGCGTCGAAGGCTTCGGGCGTGAGTCCCTCGCCCGAGGAGACCTGCGCGGCCGGGTTCTCGAGCGGCAGTCCTTCAGCCGACCACGCGCCGATGCCGCCGCTCAGGTTGTAGACCCTGGTGAAGCCGAGCCTGGTCATCACGGCGGCGGCCTGGGCGCTGCGTCCCCCCCGCGCGCAGTAGACGAAGATGGGCTTGTCTCTCGCGATGAGCGAGACGCGCTGCTCGAACTTCGGCGCGTTGAAGTCGATCACGCTCGCGTTGGGCAGCTTGCCCCTTTCGACTTCACTTGGTGTGCGCACGTCGAGCGCCAGGCCGTGTTGGGCCTCGAGCTGCTTCTTGAAGAGCGCCGGTGAGAGATCTTCAGCGCCGGCCAGTGTCGCGGTCAGCGACAGGATCAACAGTGGCACTCGCATGGTCAGCCCTTTCCCGCCCCCTCAGGGGAGGGAGCTCTTGGCGCTTGTGGTGAGTCTAAGGGCGGTGATGGTTTTCTGGCCTTCTCGATCACCGCGAGCGGGAAGAGCAGCAAGTAGAGCACCGACATCGACACGGTGAAGATGAACCCCGTCACCGCAGCGCCCGCGCGCAACCAACCGCGCTTCATTTCCCACGCGCGTGCTCTGGCCAGCGAGCCGCCCAGCTCTGTGCAGAGCGCTCGTGAGTAGCTCTCGTGCTGCGTCTCATCCTTCATCACCGCATCGAGCAGCGCCTTCGTCTTCTGATCAGCCCGGGCCGAGCCTTCGAGCTGCTGCAACTCGTCGCGAAACAGCTGCATCTGCGCGCGCCCACGGCGCTCACCCAGGTACACGAAGGCCATGAAGCGCGCTTCACCCAACCGGGTGAACAGGTGTTCGAAATCCGAATGAAAGAGGGCAGGGTCGTTGGCGCGTGAAGGGTCGAGCTCGAGCGCGCGCAACGTGAACATCTTCGCGTGCCGCGCCTCGTCGACGGCATGCGCGAGGTACTGCGCCTTGCGCGCGAGGTGAGCCGTGGCGTTGGCTGCCTCCATCATGTCGTAGAAGCTGGAACGTTCGGCCCGGGCGAAGGCCAGCAACATGCGAGAGGTCGAGCGGGGGCTCCGCCAGCGCAGGGGCCGCATCAGTCGCGCGAG
>JAYTAT010001060.1:0-6129 GCA_043737315.1 Archangium sp. | reverse complement strand
GCATCGGCTTCATTGCACCACCACCTGGTGAAGAGTGACTTCGGCTTCAGCGGGTGAGTTGGCGTCGGGCCTGCGGCTCACGCGAACCCAGCTGGTGGCCACCTGAACGCCTGCCGGCCAGGCCGGGTCGCCGAACGTCGTGTAGGGCCTCCCCGTGTGGGTCAGCACCTCGCGGCACACCACGCCCGGGGGCACGGCATTACACGCGGTGCCCGCCGCGACGGTGTTGTCTTTGGTGATCGTCCCGTCGGGGGCGATTTTGAAGTAGGCGCCCGTGCTGAAGTCGAGCACGTCGCCGATGAGCGGGTCGACTACCCAGGGGCCCGTACCCACTGCGATGGCCTTGACGTCACTGACGGGCCGGGGAGTGGCCGTCGCCGCAGAGAAATAGTTCGACTTGTCCTGCAGCCGGAGCCGCTGGAGGGTGGCGTCGGCGATGACCAGTTTCTGCTGCCGGTTCTGGCCCTGACGCGCCTCGAGCACGCCCTGTTGCATCGAGGCGAGGGCGCCCACCAGCCCAATCAGCAGCACCACCATGGCGATGAGCGCTTCGAGAATGCTGGTTCCACGTCGGTTCATGCGGCTCTCCTCTGCAAAAACCATCCGTGTATTCGGGCCCAATCAGAACGCTGAGTTGCGGCGACTTCAGTCGGGTTTTCTCCGGGACGTCGCAATCATTTCATAGCCAAGTTTGCACAGCTCGAGCTCAGAGTTGGAAGCAGTACAGCCGCCCCCGGCTCGCGCAGGACCAGGTGCCCGACTCGTTCCAGCCGACTTCGGAAGTAATCCCCAGCGTGCCGCTGACCGCTGACGTGTCGGCCTGCCAGCCGGCGCAATCAAACCCGAGGTTGTCTGCGGTGGTACGCACACCCGTCCACACTCCGGCATCGGGCGGGACGATGGCGCCGCGCTCGTCTCGGTTGATCGCTCCGGTGAGGTGAATTCCGGCGTCATCGTGCTCGACCACGTTCCGCGAGAAGACCACTTGCCAGCGCCCCGGCGGGAGCCTGTCAGCCAGCGTGATGGTCTCGCTGTCGAGAGCGGCGACCCAGGTTCTGTCGAAGCCGGCGTCAGCCGCGGTGGCGGCACACAGCGCATCTCCGGCAGCCAAACCATCGGCCCGGCTCGCCGCAGCAGCCAGATTTCCGTTCCAGGTCGACCTGGTGACGAACACCCGAAGCTTGAGCCCGGCGTCGAGGGTGCTTCCACCGCCTCCGCCTCCCGCACCTCCGCCCGTGCTGCCACCGGTGCCACCCCCGGTCGCCGCAGAGGATCGACACACACCCAGTTGGCAAGAGCGGGTGCCGCAGCTGAGGCACTCAGCGCCCGCCGATCCACATGCGTCGTTGGTCGTACCGACGCGGCATGCGCCTTCAGCCGTGCAGCAACCCTCACAGGTGGCACGACAGTGATCGCTGGCGGTCGTACAGCCCGCGAGCGCAATCAGAACAATCGCCAAGTCGCGCATCGGCGGCGGTCCTAGCGTGCTTCATCGGCTGGGTCGAATCACGCGGCCTCTCTTCGTTGGTTTGAGAGCATCTGCAGAATCTTCGGTTAGCTTGCGCCGCCATGAAGACCCGCGCGTGGGGCACCAGGGCCGCAGATCAGCAGATCACCTCGTTTGAGATCGACCGCCGCGAGGTGGGGCCGCTCGACGTGCAGATCGAGATTCTTTTCTCGGGCATCTGCCATTCCGACATCCACCAGGCGCGGGGCGAGTGGGGCAACTCGAAGTTCCCCATGGTGCCAGGGCACGAGATCGTCGGCCGGGTCACCGCGGTCGGGGCGAAGGTCGAGAGACTCGCAGTCGGCGATCTCGCCGGCGTCGGCTGCATGGTCGACTCGTGCCGCACCTGTGCGCCGTGCGCTCATGGTGATGAGCAGTTCTGCGAGAAGACGCCGGCGTTCACCTACAACTCCACGGAGATGGATCGAACGACCCCGACGTTCGGCGGGTACTCGAAGCAGGTGGTGGTGACCGAACACTTTGCCCTCAAGATCCCCGCGGGGCTCGACCTGAGCGGGGTGGCGCCGCTGCTGTGTGCGGGCATCACCACCTACTCGCCGCTGCGTCAGTGGAACTGCAAGAAGGGCGATCGGGTCGGCGTGGTCGGCCTGGGCGGGCTGGGTCACATGGCGGTGAAGCTGGCCGCCGCGATGGGCGCGGAGGTCACCATGCTCAGCACGTCACGCTCGAAGGAAGCAGACGCCACGCGGCTCGGTGCGACGTCGTTCGCGCTCACCAGCGAGCGGTCGACCTTCAAGACGCTCGCGGGCAAGTTCGACCTGCTCATCGACACGGTCTCGGCGGCGCACGACATGAACGCGTACCTGGGCCTGCTGCGGCCGTACGGGGCGATGGTGGTGGTGGGTGTTCCTCCGAAGCTCGAGCTGCACCCGTTCTCGCTCATCGGGGGCAATCGCCGGCTGGCGGGCTCGAGCATCGGCGGCATCAAAGAGACGCAAGAGATGCTCGAGTTCTGCGCCGAGAAGAAGATCGTCGCCGACGTCGAAGTGATCCCCGCAGAGAAGATCAACGTCGCCTACGAGCGCATGGTGAAGAACGACGTGCGCTACCGCTTCGTGATCGACGCGGCGACCATCTGAAGGCCACTTCGCGCGCCGCGATCGCAGTTCGGGGCGGGGCGACTGAGGGTGCCTGCCATGAACACGCACTCTCGACTGAAGACTCATACGCTCGATGCGTTCGAAGGCGACGAGCGTTCTCTTTCCCCCAGCTCAGGAAAACGGACGACCCGAATTTGTTGCTCACCCACAAATTCGGGCAATTCGTTTTGGGAAATCCTCAGCTCGGCGGGGCCGTGGCTGCCGAAGCACGCCCCGTGAGCCGGTAAACGAACGCGAGCACCGCCGCGACCGCCTTGTACGTATCGGCCGGTACCGCGCCGCCGACCTTCACCTTCTTGTAGAGCAGTCGCGCGAGCGGAATGTCCTGAACGATGGGGATGCTGTTCTCTCGCGCCGCTGCACGCATCGCCTCGGCGAGCACGCCCTTGCCCTTGGCCAACACCCGCGGCGCGCCGCTCTCGTCCTTCCGGTAGCGGATGGCGATCGCGATGTGCGTCGGGTTGACCAGCAGCACATCGGCGTTCTTCGTCTCGGCCAGCGCGTTGCGCTTCGCCAGCTCGCGGTGCTTGCGCTTTCGGGCGCCCCGAATGTGCGGGTCACCTTCGTCTTCGCGCATCTCGCGCTTGAGCTCCTCCTTCGTCATCCTGTGCTTCTTGGTGTACCGCCACTTCGTCAGCGCGAAGTCGGCCAGCGCGAAGATCGACAGCAACCAGACGGCGCGCGAACCGATCTTCCACAAGCTGCTGAACAGTCCACCCAGCGCGTCACCCGGCGACGCCAGGGCCAGTCGATTGACCCCGAGCAGCTCACCGCGCAGCACGCCCCAGCACGCGTACCCCACCGCGAACACCTTCAAGAGACCCAGGGTCAGGTCGATCAGGAAGTCCTTCGTGAAGAGCCGGGTCAAACGGTCGGTCGAAAAGACCCGCGAGAAATCGGGCATCACCCGGTCGTCCCAGACGTTTGCCTGGGTCTGCACGAAGGTGAGCACGATCGCTCCGACGGCCATCGCGATGAGCACCAGCACCGAAGGCAAAGCCACCGGCAGGATCATGTTCGGAAGCGAACCGAAGGGCGCCGTGGCGATGAGCGTCGTCGTCTCGGCGACCAGCCGTACCAACCGCGCTTCGAACGAGGCGGCGGCTGCGTAGAGCGCGACGAGACCCAGTACGAAGGCGCCCGTGGTCACCAGCTCGTGCGAGAGCGCGATGTCACCTTGATCGAACGCCTGCTGCAGCCTGCGTTCACTGGCGTCTTCTGTTTTCTGATCGTCTTCTGATTCGCTCTCGTCTGACATGGGTCAGCTCCGCGAGAAGACGGTGAGGGCGGCCTGGGCGCAGATGCGCGCGCCGTCGGGGGCCACGATGTACAGCGCGCCGCCGCCGCACATGATCGACACGCCGAAGCCGAGGTTCGACAACGAGAGCTGCGGTGATGCCTTGCCCAGCAGGCCCAGCACCGCGTAGCCGAACAGCGAAGCTGCGAAGAGCGGGTAGGCGATCCGGATCGCGAGGGTCACCGCGAAGATGACCTGCCGCACCATCGCCGAGCACAGCGTGAGCACGTCGACGCTCCCGCCGGGGGGGACTTCGCGAAGGCTGTGCACGATCCACCGAATCGCCTCGGTGTGAATGCCGAGGGCGAGGGCGACACTCAGCGCCAGCGCTCCGTACAGTTCGCCGACCGTGGAGCTTTCTGCGCCGCTGTTCGGGTTGATCATCTGGCCAAAGCCGATGCCCATCGCGGAGCTCGCGGTCTGGCCTCCGAACTGCGCCGCGTCGAGCACCAGCCGCGAGGAAAGGCCGGCTGCGAGGCCGACGGCCAGCTCCGAGATCACCAGGCCGGCCAGCGCTCCGAAGTCACTGGGCACGGCGATTCCGGGCGCTCCTGAAGCGGAGAAGGCGAGGAAGGAGATGGCGATGGCGAGCGCGGCTTTGATTCGCACGTGGATCGACTTCGAGCTGAGCACGGGCGCGGTGCCCATCAGGGCTGAGACCCTCGTCAAGACGAGGAAGAAGCCCAGCATGAGGTTCAGCGGAAGCATGTTGGCCCCTCACCCTGACCCTCTCCCTGAAGGCGAGAGAGGGGACCTTCACATGGGCGGTGTGCCCATTCGTTCGATGGCGATGTGCAGAAAACGGGCGAGACGCTCGACCATCCACGGGCCCAGGAACATCGCGAGCAGGATCACCGTGGCGATGCGCGGCACCGCACCGACCGACGGTTCTTGAATCTGCGTTGCCGACTGCAAGACACCCAGCACCAGGCCCACCAGCAACAACCCACCCAGCAGCGGCCCGCCGACCACCGCGAGCAGCAACATGCCTTCCTGAAACAACACGCTGACGGAGTCGCTCGTCATCCGAAGCTCCGCACCAACGACTGCACCAGCAGGTGCCAGCCATCAGCGAGCAGAAAGATGCCGACCTTGAGCGGTAACGAGACCAGCGTCGGCGGCACCATCATCATGCCCAGCGCCATCAACGTCGCGCTCACCAGCAGGTCGATCAAGAGCAGGGGAATGAAGAGGAACAAGCCCATGCGAAAGGCGGTGGTGAGCTCAGAGACCATGAACGCTGGCACCGCGATGTGCAGCGGCACTTCGTCGGCCCGCGTCGGCCGCTGCGCACCCGACAGCTCGTAGAACAAACGAAGATCATCAGGCCGGGTCTGCTTGAGCAGGAACTCGAGCACCGGGGCCGAGCCGCGGTCGATCGCCTGTGCGCTGGTGATCTGATCCTCGAGGTAGGGCGAGAGCGCGAGCGCGTTGACCTTGGTGAACGTCGGCGCCATCACGAAGCCGGTCAACGCCAGCGAGAGCGCCACCACCACCTGGTTGGGCGGCAGCGACGGCGTACCGAGCGCCTGCCGCAAGAAAGACATCACGATGATGATGCGCGTGAAGCTGGTGATCGAGATGAGCGCACCCGCGGCGAACGAGAGCGCGGTCATCAGCAGGAACAACTTCACTGCCGACGAACCACCACCCACCGAGATCTGCATCGGCGCATCGGTCGCTGCGAGCACGAGCGGGATCACGGGACCACGCTCTTCATTCCCGCCTGAAGCTTCGCGCGCAGTTCCTGGTCTTCGATCGACTCGAGCAGGGAAGCGTCGAAGGCCTTGGCCGGATGGCGTCGTTTGATGCTCTCGAAGAGCCCCCTGGGTTCAGCTGCGGGAATCACGTACGGCGCGGGCTCCGGCACAGGGGCCGGGCGGGTCAGTAGCACCGTCACCCCCGCTTCACTGACGCCCAACACCAGCCGCTCACCCAGCACGTCTGCGATCACCAACGAGCGCTTTTCCCCCAACGACGCGGCCTCGACGATGTGAATGCTCCCACCCGAAAGCTGCTTGCGGCGCTTCAAGGTGAACGCCAGCGCGGCCAGGCCCGCCATGGCCAGCCCCGGGGCCACCAGGTTCTGCGCAGAGAATGAGGTCTCGACCTTCAGGTCTGCTGGCTTCGTGCCGACATCCTGTTTGAAGGCAGCAGCAACGATGGAGTCGGCGGCCGACGGAGGGGCAGGCGCGGAGCCCTCC
>JAYTAT010001059.1:0-2444 GCA_043737315.1 Archangium sp. | reverse complement strand
AGCAACGCCCCGATGACCTTCGACACCACGCGCTTCAGGGCCGGGCCGTCAACACGCCGTGAACACGCAGACACGTCAGCGGCGGCGCTTCACGATGCCGATCAGCTCGACGGTGATCGCCTCGGGGATGACGTTGCCCTTCATGCTCTCGCGCAGCATCTCGGTATCAAAAGGCTGCTCACTCGAGACCAGGTAAATCGTCTCATCGCCTTCCGTTTCATCCAGCCGCGCCGCATCGGGAATCACGGTCAACCCACGCGCGACGCGCACCGCGTCGGAGCCGGCCGCGGGCGCGTACACCCACCACCCATCGGGTGCGTGCGAGATGACGGCGACGAATGCGGGCCGCTCGGTGGCGACCTGAAAGGTGAGCGTGTCGCCGGGCACGACCTGCGCGCTCTGCAGCAACGTGTGGGTGCCAGTCTGACCTGTGACGGTGACGTGCCAGCCGATGCCGCCCTTCACCCGCGTCTCGTCGTCGTCCTGTTGATTGCGAACGACCAGCAGCAACGCGGCGGCCGCGGTGAGCGCGCTGAGGGCCCCCAACCACCCACGCCAGGGGGAACGACGGGTGGGCATCACCCTTTCCACGAAGGCCGCCGGGGGTGCGGTGACGAAGAGCGCCGCAGTCGAAGCGCGCAGCTGCTGCAGCGCGTCAGCATCGGGAACCGAGTTCGGGAGCACCGCGTCGATCGCCGCCCGCTCGTCAGGCGAAACCGCCTCGGCCAGGTATCTCTCGAGCTGAAGGTCGCTGAGTCGCCGGTTCATGGGAACGCCTGCTGAGTCTGACGCACGAGCGTGTTTTTCCGGGTCATTTCGTAAACCCCAGCTCCTGCTTGACCTGGTCGATCGACTTTCCGCCGAAGCGCGCCTTCACGTGCGCTGCAGTGCCGAAGCTGCGGGTCAACATGCGGTCGATGTAGAGCGTACCCAGCAGGTGGTCGACCTCGTGCTGCAGAATGCGGGCAGGCCACCCCTTGACCCGCCATGTCTGCGGCTGGCCTTTCTCGTCGAGACCCGAGACTTCCACCTCGTGGTAGCGCTCGACCAGGCCCGAGAAGCCGGCCACCGAGAGGCAGCCCTCGAAGAAGGTCACCTTGTCTTCCCCGATGGGCGTGAGGGTGGGGTTGATGAACACGCGCACCGGCACCGGCAGGCGCTCCCGTTCTTCACGTTCTCGAGGGCTGAGCGCGGTCATCAGCTCTTCACGATCTTCCAGCACCAGCACGCGCCAGGGCACGCCAATCTGCGGTGCGGCGAGACCGACCCCGGGGGCTGCGCGCATCGTCTCGACCATGTGGGTGATGAGTGCGTTGAACTCGGGCGTGCCGATGCGCTCGACGGGAACGTCTTGCGCGACCGCCCGAAGCACCGGGTCACCCGTCTGCACGATGGGGTTCGTTTCCATACCTTTTCCTCCGGGGACCGCTTTCACGCAGGCGCTCATCAGCAGGGTCACCACGAGCGCGGTCAAATGCCTCATCCCGTTAGACTTATCCTCGTGTCCAAGGCTTTCACCAGTGAAGAGACGCCCGACGAACCGGTGCTCGGCCGCCCGGTTCATCGCGCCGCCCCCGGGCAGGAACGGCCGGTGACGCCCGAGGGCCATCAGGCGCTGCTGGCTGAACGTGACCGGCTGCAGGGCGCAAAGACCGACGAGCTCAAACACAAGCTGGCCCTTACGAACGCGACGTTGGAAAGCGTACGCGTCGTGAGCCCGCCCCCCGCCGACGGCACGGTGCGCTTCGGGAGCACCGTGCACCTCGAGTGGGATGACGGCCGTTCGCAGGTGGTGCGGCTGGTGGGTGCGGATGAAGCGGGGGGCCAGAACATCAGCGTCGAGTCACCCCTCGCGCGCACGCTGCTCGAGCAGAAAGAAGGCGACGAGGTCGAGGTCATTCGCCCCCGCGGCGCGGCGAGCGCACGGTTGGTTCGGGTGGAGTAGGGTGCAGCGCCGTGCCCTCCGCGAAACGCCCCCGCACCAGGAGCCAGCCCGAGGCGTTGTTGCCATTGCTCACGCCGAGGCTGCCACAGACCATCGATCGCCGCACCCACACCGGCGAGGCGATGGTGAAGCTGTTCGATCGCATCAAGCAGGGTGAGAGCGAGCGGCGGAACTTTCGCGATCGCAGGGCCACCCCGCGGGTGAACGTCGGCCTCGCGTTGGAGGCGGGCGCCGGTGAAGAGACGCTGCGCCTCATCACCAACGATCTGTCGACCTTCGGCTTGTCGATCAGCGGGGGCAAGACACCGAAGAGGGGCACGAAGCTCACCTTGAAGCTTTTTCTGCCCGACGAGCCCGCCAGGCCCCTCGTGCTGAAGGCTGAAGTATTGGGACCGCTGGGTCGCGAAGACGGGGTGCGCATGAAGTTCCTCAAGCCCGATCTCGAAGCCGTGCGCCGCATTCACAAGCTGGTGAAGTGAGCGTTCGGGTACTGTCCCCG
>JAYTAT010001058.1:0-2450 GCA_043737315.1 Archangium sp. | reverse complement strand
AAAAAATAGGTCGCCGCCACGTTCGGGTTCTTCGCCACGCAGAGGTTCAGGTCGCGCATGACGTCGGTGTGCACCGCCTTGCGGTCGGTGGCCGCGAGGAACTTCGAGTAGCCACGCCAGGCGTAAAACTCAGCCTCGTCTGCGTTACAGCCGATGGCCTCCTCGAACATCTTCACCGCGTCGGCGTACTTGCGCGCCTGCACCAGAATGCGGCCCTTCTGAAAGACCTCTTCGGCGCGGAGAATCTTCTCGATGTCGACCTTCGAGCCGGTACCACCCGCGTCGAGCTCTGCGGTGTATTCCTTGCGCAGCCCGGGGTCGGACAAGGTGCGGTTGGCCTCGCCGACGAACGCGAAGACGTCGGCCTTCAGCTTCGCGAGCGACTCGGGAGAACCGGGCGCCAGCGTATCGGGGTGGTAGCTGCGCGCGGCTTTCAGGTAGGCGATCTTCACCGCGCCTGCGTCGGCGTCTCGTTTGAGCCCCAGCACCTCGAAGAAGTTCTGCTTCTTCATCAGGTCGTGGGTGGCCTGAAGCGCCTTGGTCTCGGCCGCCGCGCTGGCCGCCGTGGCTGCAGGTGTCGGAGCCGCGGCCACGGCCGCTTTCATCACCGGCGGCGGGGGCCGCTGAAGCGCAGGGGTGGGCTGCATCGGGGGCCTGGGCATCTGCGCAGGAGGGCCGGGCGGTGCGGCTTGCGGCGCCGTCACCACGGGCAATCCGGGCGGTTTCGCGGGCGCAGCGGCCACGGGCGGCGCCGGCCGGGGAGGAAGCGGCGCCGAGATCGCAGGTTTGGGCGGCGCTGGCGGGGGCGCGGCCGAAGCCCTGGGCGCGTTCGGGTTGACGCCCGCGTACGAAACCAGCTCGAGAGGCGAAAGCATCCACGCCGTGCGAAGCACCGTGTCGGCCTCGGCGGGCACGTCTCTCATCAGCTGCTGCAGCGAGCGCACCCCGTCGAAGTAGTTGAGCGCGCGGGTCTCCTGCGGCGTGAGGCGCAGCTCGCTGGCCGCCACCCGCCCACCACCCTTCATCACGGGGAGCTCGAGCGCGCGGCTGATGCGCCTTCGGACGTCTAAGACCGGCACCTTGCGCAGCGCCTCGAGATAGACCGCCCACTTGTTGCCCATCGGCATCGAACGCGAGGCGGGCAGCTCTTCGAGGTCGAAGGTGAAGGTACCCTGCTCGGCGGTGAGCACGCGGTAGAGCAGCAGGCCCGCGCGCTGGCCCAGGTGTTGGAAGACGGCGTTGGGGTTGACCAGGCCCAGCCCGAACAACGCCCCCAGCAGTTCCCCGCCGAAACGTGCCCTCTGCGCCTGGGCCTGCTCGATCTGCGCCTGCGTGGCGAGCTTCTGCGCGAGCAAAAAGGTGTCGAGCGAGTCTTCGACGTGGGTGGAGTCGAGGTACTCGGGGTTGCCCTTCTTGAAGTGCACCACCAGCTCGCGGTCAGGCAGCATCACCGTCAGCAGGCCGGTCACCTCGGAAGAAGCGGCGAGGTAATACAGCGCCTGCGTCGGCTGATTCCCCAGGTTGCCCGAAGCGGGCATCGGTGAAGCGCCCGGGGGGGGCGCGGGCCGCACGCCTGAGCCACTGGAGCTGGTCGCTGCGCGAGCAGGCACTGGCGCTGGCGCTGCGACCGCAGCAGGCGCCGGGGGGGGCATGAACTCCGCGACGGACGGTGAGGAGCGGATGGGCGCCGGGGCCGGGGTGTTCACGAAGTCT
Organism: Archangium sp.; assembly: GCA_043737315.1. Classification (GTDB taxonomy): domain Bacteria; phylum Myxococcota; class Myxococcia; order Myxococcales; family Myxococcaceae; genus Archangium_A. The sequence continues at coordinate 737 of JAYTAT010001058.1, read as the reverse complement.
CCGACCGAAGGCGACGAGCGCACCGGAGCCGCGGTCACGACCGAAGGTGACGAGCGCACGGCTGCACCAGGCACCGTGGGGTTATTCATGAAGTCGGCCACGGAGGGCGACGAGCGCATCGGCATGTTCGCGGTCACGCCCGACGGCGAAGAGCGCACGGCCGAACCCGGCGCCGGGGGGGTGTTCATAAAGTCCGCCACGGAAGGCGAAGAACGAACCACCGGCAGGCCCGCACTCGAGGGGCGCGACGCTCCGACCTGCCCGGGAACCATGCCGCGGCCGGGCGCAGGCCTCGCCCCGGGGCCCGCGGTCGGCCCGCCGGGGGGCGCACGCGCACCCGGCCCAGCCAGCGGCCCACCTCCCTGAGGCGCCGCCGAGATGCCGGAGGGCGAAGAGCCCGCGTGCGCCAGGTTGGGCAGGGCCGCAGGCAACACCACCGTGGCCCACTGTGCGTCGAGCTGTTCGCCGGGCACGACGGTGTCGCCCCAGGTGTCCCTGGGGAAGATCATCCGCAGCCCCGGGACGCGGCCCGGGAAGACGTAGTTTTCGCCGTCGGTGGAGATCTGCATGCGGCCGGCGATGACGCCGTTGTCGATGAGCAGCTCGACGCTGGGCGGGCTGAGCGGTCCGTAGACCTGGCCTTTGTCGTTGCGCACCCAGACCTGGAGAAGCTCTCCGCTCATCGAAGACCCGAAACTAATGCACATTGGCCCCCGGCGTAGAGGATTGCTGCGCTC
>JAYTAT010001057.1:0-2458 GCA_043737315.1 Archangium sp. | reverse complement strand
AAATACGACGGGCCGCCCCGAAAAAACGAGGCGGCCCGCGCACTTCACATCGGTTGAAACTGATCAGTACCGGTAGTGATCCGGCTTGAACGGCCCGTCGACCGACAGGCCCATGTACTTGGCCTGAGCGGGGCTGAGCTTGGTCAGCTTCGCGCCGACCTGATTGAGGTGCAGACGCGCGACGTGCTCGTCGAGCTTCTTGGGCAGCACGTAGACCTTGCCGGCCTCGAACTTGTGGCCCGTGTCGATCGCGCCCCAGATGGCGAGCTGCGCCAGGGTCTGGTTGGTGAACGAGTTGCTCATCACGAACGAGGGGTGACCCGAGGCACAGCCCAGGTTCACCAGGCGGCCGCGCGCCAGCAGGGTGAGGCGCTTGCCGTTGGGGAAGATGAACTGGTCGACCTGAGGCTTGACGTTCTCTTCGCGGATCTCCGGGTTCTTCTCGAGCCAGCTGACCTGAATCTCGGAGTCGAAGTGACCGATGTTCGCGAGGATCACGCCGTCCTTCATCTTGGTCATGTGCTCGCCGGTGACCACGTCGACGCAACCGGTCGCCGTGCAGACGATGTCGGCCAGCGGGGCCGCTTCGTCCATGGTCATGACGTGGAAGCCTTCCATCGAGGCCTGCAGCGCGTTGATGGGGTCAATCTCGGTGATGTACACGCGAGCGCCCATGCCCTTGGCGGCCTGCGCGCAGCCCTTGCCGACATCGCCGTAACCGGCGACGACGACGATCTTGCCGGCGATCATCACGTCGGTGGCGCGCTTGACGCCATCGAGGAACGACTCACGGCAACCGTAGAGGTTGTCGAACTTCGACTTGGTGACCGAGTCGTTGACGTTGATCGCGGGGATCTTCAGCTCGCCCTTCTTCGACATCTCGTAGAGGCGGTGAACACCCGTGGTGGTCTCCTCAGAGAGGCCGCGAATGGGGTCTGCGCACGTGAAGAGCTCGGGGTGCTTGTTGTGCACCCACATGGTCAGGTCGCCACCGTCGTCGAGGATCATGTTCGGACCCTTGCCGTCCTTGAACGCGAAGAGCTGCGCTTCGAGGCACCAATCCGCCTCCTCCAGCGACTGGCCCTTCCACGCGAAGACCGGCACGCCGCTCTTGGCGATCGCGGCCGCGGCCTGATCCTGCGTCGAGAAGATGTTGCACGAGGTCCAGGTGACTTCGGCGCCGAGCGCGGTGAGCGTCTCGATCAACACGGCCGTCTGGGTGGTCATGTGCAGGCAGCCCGCGACGCGAGCGCCCTTCAGGGGCGACTTGCCCGCGTACTCGGCGCGCACGGCCATCAGGCCCGGCATTTCCTTCTCGGCGATGGCGATTTCCTTGCGGCCCCACTCAGCGAGCTTGGGATCGGCGACTTTGAAGGCGGGAAAAGTGGTCTTGTGTTCCATGGTGGTGTTCCTCGTGCGGTTGGGGGACTGCGGTCACTGCGTTGAAGGTGCTGACGACAGGGGCTTCTGGGCGACCCACGCGTGCCAGGTGACTGACGCGTCGGGGCCGACCGGGTGAAAGGAATTAGGAATGCCGACGTCACCCAGAAAGGTGAGCGCCGCTTCTTTGACGAAACGCTTCACGTCTTCGGCGCCGAAGCCGAGCCACACGTCGCCGGCTTCGGTGCGCAGCGCGTCGAGCTCGTGGGGCAGGTAGTCCATCACCACGAGGTGACCGCCGCGCTTGAGCAGCCGCGAGAACGCCTGCACCGCCGAGCCTGGCCGCGAAGCGTGGTGAAGAATGCGGCCCGCGAACACGAGGTCTGCGCCGCCCGCTGCGTCGACCCGCTGCACCAGGGCCGCGTCGTCGTAGCTGCCAGGAAAGAGGCTGACGTGATGAAAGCCGCGCGCCGCCACCCGTTCAGCCACCCGCGCGAGCTGAGCCTGGCTGCGATCGACGGCGATCACCCGGGCGAACAACGGCGCGAGCACGTCGAGAGAGAGACCTTCACCGGTGCCCAGGTCGACCGCCAGCGCGCGGCCCGGCATCAGCAGCGAGAGCGCCGAGAGGTGCGCGAGGTGTTCAGGCGAAGCAGGCACCGACGCGGTGGAGGTCGAGGCAGGCGGCGACTCGAAGTGAGAGCGGCCCTGCTCTTCACGCGCGGCCACGATGCCAGGCACGCGAGCGAGGCTGCCATCGACCAGGCTCAAGCGGCGGCCTTCGGCGAGCGCTTCGGTCAACACCGGGTCGTTGCCGATCGCGGCGAGGTCGGTGCGCAGAAACAGTCGCGTGCCGTCTTTACGCGCATCGAGCAGGCCGGCTTCACGCAGCGGCGAGACCTTGCGGCTCATCTGCGGCTGGCTGTCTTCCAGCAACGTGGCGAGCTCTGAGACCGACAGCTCTTCGGCTTCACACAGGGCCAGCAGCTGCAGGCGCCCCGGCTCTGCCAGCAGGCGAAACAGTTCCACGCGGGGGAGGCGAGGAGGGTGGGGCAGGTGGGCCAGCGCCGGAATCACC
>JAYTAT010001056.1:0-2459 GCA_043737315.1 Archangium sp. | reverse complement strand
AGGCCCTGGTCAGCTCGACCAGCGCGCGCCGGATCAACCTCGACAAGGTGAAGGACTTTGGGCCGACGCGGTACCTGAAGCTGTTCGAGAAGGTCAAGAGCGTGGCGAACGGCGACGATCTGTCGGCCGAGTCGAAGCCTTAAGTGGCGAAGTATCAGCCCAAAGATTTCTTCTTCCGCAAGGCGAAGGACGAGGGTCTGCGAGCGCGCAGCGCCTTCAAGATCGACGAGATCGCCAAGCGGTTCGACATCTTCAAGAAGGGGCAGTCGGTCGTCGACCTGGGCGCCGCGCCCGGCGGCTTTCTGCAGATCATCCTCACCGAGATTGGGCCGACCGGTTTCGTGGTGGGGGTCGATCTGGCGGCCATCAAGCCGCTCGGGCGGCCCAACGTGAAGACCTCCGTGATGGACGTGCTGGCTGACGACTTCGCGGTGAAGCTCGAGGCGCTGCACCCGGGCCCGGTCGACGTGGTGGTCTCGGATCTCGCGCCCAAGACGACCGGGGTCAAAGACGTCGACCTCGCGCGTTCGCACCGGCTGGCGGGCATCGCGCTCGACATCTCGCGTGCGCGCGGCAAGCCGGGCAGTCACTTCATCTCCAAGCTCTTCATGGGCGGCGACTTCGAGGAGTTCCGCGCTGACGTGAAGAAGGTGTTCAGCGACGTGAGGGTGGTGCGCCCCGACGCCACCCGGCAGGCGAGCATGGAGATCTATCTGGTGGGGCTCAGCAAGAAGTAGCGCCGCGGGCCCTCAGGGGCGCTTGAGGGCGGGCTGTTCTCCCGAACGTTCCCTGGCTCGCGGGCCGCGCTGGCGGGTGGGCTCGGCTTCCATGCCCGGCTGATACGCGGTGACCTTGTCGCGCCCGCCCCGCTTCGAGGCGTACAGCGCCGAGTCGGCGCAGTCGACCAGCCGGGTCTGCTCGGTCGCATCGAGCGGCAACGTCGCCAGGCCCACCGAGATGGTCACCTTGCCGCCGGGCTGGGTCTTGCCGTGTTCGAGATTTCCTTCGGCGATGCTGCGGCGCAGCTTCTCAGCCACCTCCAGGCTCTCGGGGCGGGAGATCTGCGGCAACAACACCACGAACTCTTCACCGCCGTAGCGGGCGAGGGTGTCGACCTTGCGCAGGTTCTGCTTGAGCAGCTGGCAGACGCGCCGCAACACGTCGTCACCCGCCGAGTGACCCGCCGCGTCGTTCAGATGTTTGAAGTGATCGATGTCGATCATCAGCATCGTCAGCGGGGTGTCGAAGCGGCCGGAGCGGGCGATCTCGGCCTCGAGCTGCTGGAAGAGGTGACGCCGGTTGGGCACGCCGGTGAGCGGGTCGGTGATCGACAGGGCCACCGTCTGCTCGTGCAACCGCGCGTTCTGCACCGCGAGGCCGACCTGATCTGCCACCGCCGCGAAGAATTCCATCTCTTCGGGGCCGAAGTCGCTCTTGCGCGGCCGCTCGAAGTTGAGCACCCCCAGCAGCTCGTCACCCCGCACCATGGGCACCGAGAGCAGACAACCGCGCTCCTTCATGCCTTCGCCGCGCACGCGGAAGAGCTCGTCTTTCTCGAGGTCGGCCACGTACCAACTGCGGCGCAGCTCGGCCGCCCGCCCGCACACGCCTTCGCCGATCGCGAAGGTCAGGCCCTCTGAGCCCACGTTGGGCGGGTGGGCCTTGAGCACCTCGAGCTTGCCGTCGGCGTTGAGCAACATGACGCTGAACTTGGCCACCTGCAGCTTGATGGGCACCAGCGTCGTCACGCGCTGGAGCACTTCGTTCAAGTCGAGGCTCGAGGCGATGGTGCGCGCCAGGTCGTAGAGAATCTGCAGCTCGGAGACGCGGTTCTCCAACTCGGCCTTGAGCTCGAGGTCGGTGCGCGCGCGCTCGAGATCACGCTGCGTGTCGATCTCGATGGCCTTGAGATCGGTGAGCCGCGCGAGCATGCGGTTGAAGGCGAGCGCGAGGTCGCCCAGCTCGTCGCGCCCCAGATCGGGGGCGCGCACCACCAGATCGCCGTCTTCCGCGCGCTTCATGATCGCCGCCAGCCGGGCGATGCGGCGGCTGACGAACACCCGCACCGCGAGCACCACCGTGGCGCCCAGCGTGAGCACGAACAACGTGAGGAACCAGGTCGCGTTCAAGAAGACCTGGGCCACCTCGGTGCGCAGCGCCGGCTCGTCGATGGTGAGCTGCAGCACGCCGCTGCGCAGGGTCGACTGCCCGGTGTGGCAACCACCGCAGGCCACGCCACCGAGCGGGTAGAGCACCTCGCCGCCAGCGCCGCTGCTCCAGGGGAACGGGCTCGAGGGGGCCTCGAAGGTGGCCTGCCCTTCGCCGATGGCCAGCAGCCGCGTCGACTCGGGCCAGGCCTTGTCTTCTTCTTCGATGCGGCGTGACCACTTCACCTGGCCGTCGCGGCCGATGATGCGCAGATCGGTGACCAGCTTGAGTGCCGACCAGTTGCTGCGCAC
>JAYTAT010001055.1:0-2460 GCA_043737315.1 Archangium sp. | reverse complement strand
ACGCCGCGGAAAAGGGCATCAGTCTCTACGAGGCGCTCGAGGTGCCTGAGCGCGTCGACTCGCTGGGCGGTGCCGCCGTGAAGCGGCTCAAGGCGTTTCGCGAGTTGGCAGAGCGGCTGGTGACCTACGCCCGGCACACCCCCGATGCGACGAGCGCGGCGCGGTACATGCTCGAACAGACGGGGCTGGTCGCCACGCACATGGCGGAAGGCACCGACGAATCGATGGGCCGGGCGGAGAACTTGAAAGAACTCCTCACCGCGACGGGCGAGTTCGATCGCCAGCGGGAAGAGCGGCTCGCCGCTTCAGGTCACCCCTTGCCGATGGTGGTGCCCCTGCCGCAAGGCCCTGAGACCCCCGGCACGCCCGAGCCAGAGCCCGAAGTACAGCCTTCCCCTCAGGGTGATTTGTTTGCTGCGTTTCACGGGCCGCCCCCGCCCCCGCCGCTGCCTGCACCCCTCGAAGTGGCGGCGCCGCCCCCGCCGCTGGCCGACGACGCACCGTTGGAGTTGGAAGTGCCGCCGCTGCAGGGTTTCCTGGAGCAGCTGAGCCTGGTGGGCGATGTCGATGGCGAGACCGGTGTTGGCAAGCAGCGCGTGTCGTTGATGACCATGCACGCGGCGAAAGGGCTCGAGTTCGATGCCGTGTTCATCACGGGCATGGAAGAAGAGGTCTTCCCCAGTCGGCGCGCGACCAAACCCGAAGCGACCGAAGAAGAGATGAGCGAGGAGCGAAGGCTTTGTTACGTCGGCTTCACGCGCGCCCGCAGGCGGTTGTTCTGTTCGCTGGCGCAGTGCCGCGCCTTGTTTGGCGAGCTCAAGTTCAACGCGCCTTCACGCTTCCTGGCCGAGGTGCCGCAAGAACTGTTCGGCTTCCACCAGGTGCCTGAGATCGAGCGGCCCAGTCACCGGCCTCCGATGATTCGCAGGCAGGGTGAGGGTGATGACGGCGTGCAGGTCGATCGCACGTACGATCAGTCGACCGACTTTCATCAGGGTGGCGAAGAAACCGAGGTGAAGGGAATGCGGGTTTCGCACTCGCAGTTCGGGCGTGGGCAGGTGCTCGAGGTGGCGGGGAAGGGGCCGAACGCGAAGTTGACGATCAAGTTCGACAACTTCGGAGTGAAGACGGTGATCGCGAGGTTCCTGCAGCCGGCCTAAGCCGGGTACGGTCACCCATGCCTTCTTTCCACGATGAGGATGCTCCCACCGCCGGCATCAGCAGCACGGCCTGGCATCCGCCCCCGCCTCCGTCGATCGTCGTGCCGAAGATCGAAGTGACCGAAGAGCTGCTTCGTGCGCTCCCGAAGACCGATCTCCACTGCCACCTCGACGGCAGCATGCGGCTCAAGACCATCCTGGAGCTCGCCCAGAAACAGGGGGTGAAGTTGCCCGCCGAGACCGAAGAAGGCCTGGGGAAGGCGATTCACAAAGGTGAGATCTGCAGGGATCTCGAGGACTACCTCGTCGCCTTCGACGTGACCTGCAGCGTGCTGCAGACCGAAGACGCGCTGTACCGGGCGGCCTACGAGCTGGGTGTCGACGCGTCGGCGGAAGGCGTGCGGTATCTCGAGGTGCGTTACGCGCCGGTGCTCCACCAGGCGCGCGGGCTCAAGCTGACGCACATCATCGACTCGGTGCTCGAGGGTCTGCGTGCGGCCAAGCACGAGACGCGCATCAAGTACGGCGTGATCCTCTGCGGCATCCGCCACATGAGCCCCGAGACCAGCTTGCGGCTCGCCGAGCTGTGCGTGGCGTACAAGAATCGCGGCGTGGTCGGCTTCGATCTCGCGGGCGCCGAAGCGAACTTTCCGGCCAAGGAGCACCGGCAGGCGTTCCAGCTGATCCTCAAGAACAACGTCAATTGCACTGCGCACGCTGGCGAAGCGTATGGCCCGGAGTCGATCGGCCAGGCGCTCCATTTCCTCGGCGCGCATCGCATCGGTCACGGCGTGCGGCTGCGTGAAGACGGCGACCTGCTCAACTACGTCAACGATCACCGCATTCCGCTCGAGTGTTGCCCGTCATCGAACGTTCAGACGCGCGCCGTCGACGACATGAAGACCCACCCGCTGAAGTTCTATTTTGACTACGGCCTGCGCGTGACCATCAACACCGACAACCGGTTGATCACGGACACGACGGTGTCACGCGAGTACCTGATCGCGCATCAGCAGCTGGGGCTCTCGCTGGAAGACCTCACCACCATCATGGTCTCTGGGTTCAAGAGCGCCTTCCTGCCGTTCCGCGAGAAGCAGGATCTGCTCAGGGCGGTGAACTCCGAAATCGACACCACGCTCAGAGCGTTCGAGAAGAAGAGCCTCGCGAAGTGAGCTGAGCCATGAAGCTCCAAACCTGGCGATTCTCGGCGCTCGTCCTCTGGGCGGTGGGCGTTCAAACGCACGAGCTGCTCAGCACCGCGGCCCTGGCGCTGTTGGTGCTGCTCTTCGTTCCCTCGTTC
>JAYTAT010001054.1:0-6172 GCA_043737315.1 Archangium sp. | reverse complement strand
ACACGACCACGCCGGGCAAACGCGGCAAGTTCGAGTTCGGAGCCATTCACCTGCGCGTGCGCGGGCCGTTCGGCTTCGTGTGGCACGAACGTACGGTGCCTTCGAGCGTGGCCGTCAGCGTGTTCCCCGACATGCGTGGGGCCAGCCGACTGCTGCTCTCCGACGCTGCGCTCGACTTCGTGAACTTAGGCCTGCGGCAGTTGCGCCGTGACGGCCGCGGCTCAGAGTTCGCGCGCCTGCGCGACTACTCCCAGGGCGACTCGGTGCGTGACGTCGACTGGAAGGCGACCGCCCGGCGCGGCAGGCCCGTGACGCGGGTGATGGAATCGGAGCGCAGCCAGACCGTGCTCATCGGCGTCGACGCAGGCCGCTCGATGGCCGCGCGGGTCGACGGCCTGACCAAGCTCGATCACGCGGTGAACGCAGCGCTGTTTCTGGCCTTCGTCGCCGTGCGCAATGGAGATCGGGTGGGCCTGGTGGTCTTCGCCGACGGCATCAAGACCTATCTCGCGCCTTCTGCCGGCCGCCTGCAGTACCGGAAGATCGTCGACGCGCTCTACACCGCCAAGCCGCACCTCACGTACGTCGACTACCTCGCGCTCTTCAAGGAGCTCAACGTGCGGCTGCTCAAGCGCAGCCTGCTGTGCGTGTTCACCGACTTCATCGACGAAGACCAGGCGCAGACCATGGTCGAGCCCATGCGAAGGCTCGCCAAGCGCCACGTGCCGTTGTGCCTCTCGGTGAAAGACGCCGCGCTCTCGCAGTTGCTCGAGACCTCACCGCCCGACGCTGAGGTCGCCTATCAACACGCGGTGGCAAGCGAGCTGCTGCTCGATCGTGAAGCAATGAAGCGCAAGGTGGGCCGCGACGGCGTGACGGTGGTCGACGTCGATGCGAATCAACTGTCGCTCGCCGCGGTGAACCAGTACCTCGAGATCAAAGCGCGAGGAACGTTGTGAGACGGAGCCAAACACCATGAAGGTCTTCTGCCCCAACTGCGGAATCGAGAACGATGGCATGTCTGGTGGCAGGCTCACCTGCAAAGCCTGCACGGCCAGCTTCGAGGTGCCTCGCGAAGGCGGTATCAGCCAGCCGCGGCCCCCTCAGGTGATTTCGCCGCCACGGCCAGTGGTCACCGCGCCGCCGCCGTCTTCTTCCCCTTTTCCCACCGGCTACGTGGGTCCCCCTCCGATGGGTTTTGGCGGCAGCTCCAACGGCCTTGCCAGCGGCAGCACCAACACCCTGGCCATCGTCTCTCTGGTCCTGGGCATCTTGTGCTGCATCCCCTTCGCGTCGATCGGCGCGATCGTCACGGGCGTGATGGCGCAGAACCAGATCAACGCGACCAACGGTCAGCAGAAGGGCAAGGAGTTCGCCCTGGCCGGCATCATTCTCGGGAGCACCAGCCTGCTGCTCACCATCGGAAGCCTGCTCTTGAATGCCGTCACGAGGTTTCGCTGAGCATCTTTCGGGCGAGACCCGACCAGAGATAGGCGTAAACCCCGCTGCCGATCATCAGCGCGAAGGACACCTTGAACGCGATGGAAAGCCGCGGCGGGTGAATCTGCGAGATGGTGCCTTCGATGAAGCCGGCGAGCACGAACAGCGCGAGCGTTCCGAGCAGCAACTGGAGCGCCGTCTTGCCTTCTCGTTTGAGCGCCGCGCGCCGCGAGAGCCCCTTGGGGGCGACCAACGCGCGCGCGAGCACGAAGCCTGCTGCGCCGGCGATCACGATGGCTGAAATCTCCGGAATGCCGTGCGGGAGAATCCACGCCCAGAACCAGCCGGCCATGCCCTTCGACGTGTAGACCCACGAAAGCGAGCCCAACATCACCCCGTTGAGGAACATCAGGATCGCCGTGCCCAGACCCGCGGTCAGCCCGAGCGCGAAGGCGAGGAAGGCCACCTGAATGTTGTGGGTGAAGAGGAAGCTCGTGAACATCGCCTGCTCACCTGCGCCAGCCCCCCTGCTCTTCGCTTCTTCTTGCTGCCGTTTCTCCGGGTCGAGCTTGAGGTGATCGCCCGGCACCAGGTAGGGCGCCGCGTCGGGGTCGAACATCATCCCGATCCACCCGAAGCCGAAGCCGCCCCAGAACAGCAGGAACGCGGCCACGAACATGCGCCACTCGCGCGCCATCACGTCGGGAAAACCCATCGTCAGAAAGCGACCCACTTCGCCCATTCGCACCCGTTTGCCGGGGTAGGTGATGGCGTAGGCGCGGCCGACGAGATCATTGAGGTACCCGCTCACATCGGCGGCACCTGCGCGCGCCCGCACCCACAACAGATCCGACGAGGTGCTGCGGTAGAGCCGGGAGAGCATGCGCGCGTCGTCGAGGGTCAGCTTCGACAAACCGTCGCGCTCGGTGGTGTCGAGCAGCCGCTCGAGGGAGCTCCACTTCGGCCGACGCTGCTCGACGAACTCCGCGAGTTCCATGGTCGCAAGCAGTCTAGACTGAAGCACGTCATGGCGACCGCTTTGGATGCACCGGTGAGACTCGACGGTACCCACACCGTGCTCACCCCCGAGTACGTCGAGTTCAACTTCGTGCTCGCGGGGCTGATGAGCCGCTTCCTGGCGCTGGGGGTCGACACCGTGCTCAGCCTGATCATCACCTACGCGCTGTTCATCGTGGTGCTGCTCTTCTCGTTGCTGCTCTCGGCGGGCGGGGCGGCGGTGGGCGGTGCAGGCTTGGGTGAACAGCTGCTCGGCATGGGCATCGCCGCCCAGTTCGTCATCTGGTTCCTGATCGACTGGGGCTACATGGTGCTGCTCGAGACGGTCTGGAGCGGACAGACGGTGGGCAAGAAGATGATGGGCCTGCGCGTGATCCAGGACACCGGCGTGCGCGTGGGCGTCTATCAATCCTTGCTGCGTAACCTGGTCAGGCCGCTCGACAAGCTCCCCATTCTCTACCTGGTCGGCGGCGTGGCGGCGTTGTTCTCGGGCACGCAGCAGAGGCTCGGCGATCTGCTCGCCGGCACCATCGTGGTGCGCGAACGGCGCCTCAAGATCCCCACGCAGCTCGAGCGGGCCGACGGCGACACATCACTGCTGGCCGACCCCGACTTTCGCGGGCGCGTGGCGAAGCTCTCGGCTGAAGAAGAGACCGTGTTGTTCTCGGCGGCGCTGCGGCGTGAAGAGCTGGGCATGGAGGCACGCTTGAACCTCTTTGCCACCCTGGCCCGCAGACTCGAAGAAGACCTCGGCTTCACCAAGCCAGGTCACCTGTCCGACGAGAAGCTGGTGCTGCTGGTGACGGCGGCGCTGGCCGCGAAGAACGCCTCGAAGAGCAAGGCGGGCCCGCCCCGCAGGTTCCTGCAGCGCTGATCAGAAGTACGTGGTCACGGCTGCACCGGCGCCGAGCGCGAAGTTCGGCGGCACGTTGAGCGTCACGTACATGTCGAGGTACCCTCGCACGCCCAACGAGACGCTCTCGGCCACGAAGAAGTCGATCCCCGCGCCGAGGCCAGGCCCGATGAAAAAGTTGGGCAGCCCATTTGCCTGCATGGCGTCACGAATGAAGTAGAGCCCGGCCAGGTGGAGCGTGACGTAGGGGCGAATCGATTCTTCCAGGAACATGTACTTGAGGCCGAACTGCCCGCCGCTGGCGATCACGATGCCCTTGCCGTCGGGCGTATTGAAGCCGAACTTCTGCAGCGCGAACATCAGCGGAATGCGCAGGAACACCTCGAAGCCGCTCTCGATGTAGAACGCGCCTTCGAGCGTGATGGGAATGCCCCAGTCGATGCCCACCGACTCGCCCGCGCCCAGAATGCCGAAGCCCGAGACCCCCAGACCAAGGCTTCGGTTCGCAAAGCTCCCTGCCTGCGCATTCGCTTCAGTGGCAGCGAGGAGACCCAACACCATCACACACGTCGAGAGCTTCTTGGCCATGGCCGCGCATCGTACCTCTCAACATCAGGAAATCAGCCGCGTTTCGTCGTTCGGCATCATTGCGACCGATGGGCCGCTTCTCTACACTCGACCTCCGATGAATCGATTCCGTCTGGTCCTCGCCGCGGGCCTCCTGGCGGCGGGTTGTATGTCCGCACCCGCTCCACACCCCCGCGCCCTCGAGTGCAATGAACTCTGCGCCCAGTACATCGGCATGAACAACCTGCAGGCCGCAGAAGACCAGTGCGACCTCGGCATTCAGTTTTCACCGCAGTACGCCGACCTGTGGGCCAACAAGGGTGTGATCGCCTACTCCCGCGGGCAAGACGCCAAGGCCAAGGAATACCTGATCAAGGCGCTGCGCCTGAACCAGGATCAGGCGCAGGCCTACAACAACCTCGGCAACCTCTACATGAAGGAGCAGGCCTACGGAAAAGCGCACGACAACTTCCAGCGCGCGCTGCGGGTCAACCCCGACTACCTCGAGGCCCGCTACAATCTCGCCCTCGCCTTCAAGGCCCTCAACCAGCCCGACAAAGCCAAGAAGGAGCTGCGTACGCTGCTGCACGTGAGGCCCGACCTGGCTGACGCATGGGCGCAGCTGGGCCAGCTCGCCGTGGACGAAGGCGAGAACGAAGCGGCCATCGAGTACCTCACCAAGTCCACTCAGCTCGACCCCAAGTTCACGGCCGCCTGGATGGTGCTGGGGAACGCCTTCATGGAGGTCGGCAAGCCCTGCGACGCCAAAGACACCTTCTCGAGCTGCCTCGAGGTCGACGAGAACTTTCCCCAGTGCCGCAACAACATCATCGTGGCCGAGAAGAAGTGCAAACTGCAGGACAAGGCGCTCGACGACGTGAAGGCGCGCGCCGCCGGAGCCAAGACGCCCGAGAGCGAGTACTCGGTGGCGGTGCAGGCCAAAGAGAAGGGGCTCGTGAACGACGAAGAGCGCGCCTACAAACGGTGCCTCAAGTACGACGCGAAGTACGCGTTGTGCCACTACGGCCTGTTCGAGCTGTTCAAGAACCGCAGCGACGAAAAGAACGCGTCGGTGGCCTGTAAGAACTTCCTGAAGTTCGCCAACGAGTCAGACTTCCAGACCCAGGTGGCCATGTGCCGCCAGTACGTCGGCGACTGAAGCGAAGCGCTCGATGGGAGTCCGACTCACGGTCAAAATGAAGAGCGGGAGCGGTGCCGATCAGACGAAGACGGTGCTGCTCGACGAGGAGACCATCACCTTCGGGCGTGATCAGACCTGTCAGGTCGTGCTCGCGCAGCAAGCGGTCTCCCGAAACCACGCGCGCATCTCGCGCGAAGGCACCCTCTTTTTCATCGAAGATCTCGGCTCGAGCTTCGGCACCTCGGTCAATGGGCAGAAGCTGCCCAAAGGTGAGAAGCGGCTCTTGCGCAACGGCGACGTGATCGCCATCGCGCAGTTCGACGTCACCTTCGATCGGGTGGCCGAAGCCAGCAGCGAAGACGTCTCGGGCAAGACCAGCTTCCTCTCGCGCAAGGTCGTCAAAGACGTGATGAAGGGCCTCGCCGCTGGGGGGGGAACCGCCTACTTCCGGGTGATGAACGGCGCGACCGAGGGTCAGCGCATCGAGATCGCCGACGCCCAGGAATACATCTTCGGCCGCGACGCCGCCGACGCCGACATCGTGCTCAACGACGACCTGGTCTCCCGCAAGCACGTGAAGGTGCGCCGCGACTGGTCGGGCACGCACGTCGAAGACCTCGGCAGCCGCAACGGCATCAAGCTCAATAAGAAGCGCACCCGCAAGGCCACCATCAAGGATCGCGACGAACTCGAGATCGGCGGGGTCAGGCTGCTCTTCATCGATCCTTCGGAGGTCCGCGAAGATCCCGTCGTCATGTCCTCCAGCCAGGACGATGAAGAAGGCACGCTCGCGAACAAGCCCGAAGAGGATGCTCCGTCGGTCGAGGTGAAGCAGGACGAAGAGTCTGCGGCCCCGGCTCGAGAAGAGCCCGCGGCCGAAGAACCTGCTGACGAACCGCAGAAGACCGAAGACGATCCGCCTGCCGAAGAGGATCAGCCTCAGGACGAAGAGCCTGCTCAGGAAGCTGAAGAGCCGGCCGACGAGGGCCCTCGCAAGCTCATCGACTTCAGCAACAAGCAGCATTTGATCGCGCTCGGCGTCGGCGGCGCGATGGTGCTGGTCGGTGTGGTGTTGATCATCCTGCTCGTCGCAGGAGTCTGAGCTCTTCAGCTCACCGCGTGCTGATGCGCGCCACGGGCTGAATGTTCAGCTC
>JAYTAT010001053.1:0-6174 GCA_043737315.1 Archangium sp. | reverse complement strand
GCGAGCAGGAGAAGATCGATAGCCTCGCTCGACAGGTGGCCACGGGAGAGAAGCTGAGCTTTCATGCGACACCATCCCTGCTGACGAACTTTTTGCTTCGTTCGATGAACTCCTGCAGCCGGTTGATGACGGTGCGCCGGGAAATACCCAGCGTGGTCGCCACCTGCTCCTGCTCCAGGCCATCCACGTAATAGAGCACCGCGACTTCCTGCAGCTTCTCGGGGGCGCGGCGGATGAGCTTCATCGCCGTCTCGCGATCGAGCATGTCGACCTCGGGGCTCGTGTTGTCACCCTCGGGCATTTCGTCGGGGGCCGTCGGCTCAGCCTGCCGCGACCGATCTCTGATCTGGTTGAGGCAGTAGTTCGTGCTGATCCGGTAGATCCAGGCCAACGCGGTGGCGTCGTCCGGGGCGCTCTCGATGTGTCGTAGTACGCGCACGAAAACCTCCTGAGTGGCGTCTTCCGCGAGGGCGTCGTCCTTCAACAACCGACGGCAGCGCGAAAAGATCGCCGTACCGAACTTCCGGTACAGGGTGGAAACCCGTTCGTGTTTGTGAACCCCGAGCTCCATCAGCGTGTGCAGCCTTTCGTGAGGCGTGTTGTCCGCCAGCGCACTCCTACACCAGCCTACCTGTTCAGAACACCACCGGAGGGACACCGAAGATGACATCAGTTACACGACATCTATCTCGCGCATCGTGCGCCCTTTCCCCCGTTCGGAGTCTCTCATGTGCGGTGTTTTCGGCATCTTCGGCCATGAGGAAGCGGCTCACCTGACCTACCTGGGCCTTCATGCCCTGCAGCACCGCGGTCAGGAATCGGCTGGCATTACGACCAGCGACGGCCTGAAGCTCAAGACCTGGCGTGCGATGGGGCTGGTGGCCGACGTCTTCACCGAGCCCATCTTGAACGACCTGCCGGGCAAGGCGGCCATCGGGCACGTCAGGTATTCGACGGCCGGCGGCTCGCACGTGCGCAACGCCCAGCCCTATCAGGTGAGCTTTGGCGGCGGGCAGCTCGCGGTGGCCCACAACGGCAACTTCGTGAACGCCGATGAGGCCCGCAAGGAACTCGAAGAAGCGGGCGCCATCTTCCAGAGCGACTCCGACACCGAGAACGTCATCCATTACATCGCGCGCAGCCGCGCCGGGGTCTTCGAGGCCCGGGTGGTCGACGCGCTGCGAAGGCTCGATGGCGCCTACTCGATGGTCTTCCTCACCGAGAAGAAGCTGGTGGCGGTGCGCGACCCCGCTGCCTTCCGCCCGTTGGTGCTCGGCCGGCTGAAGAACGCGTACGTCATCGCCAGCGAGACCACCGCGCTCGACTTGATCGAGGCCGAGCTGCTCCGCGAGATCGAGCCCGGCGAGATGGTGGTCATCGACGAAGACGGGCTCAAGTCGAGCTTCCCTTTCGAGAAGCGTGAGCAGAAGCGCTGCGTGTTCGAGTACGTCTACTTCGCGCGCCCCGATTCGAAACTCTTTGGTGACTCGGTGTTCTCGGTGCGCAAGCGCCTGGGGCAGCAGCTGGCCCGCGAGCAGCCCGTGAAGGCCGACGTGGTCATCGCCGTGCCCGACAGCGGCGTGCCGGCGGCGATGGGGTACGCCCAGGAATCGGGGCTTCCCTACGACATCGGGCTCATTCGCAGTCACTACGTGGGCCGCACCTTCATCGAGCCGCAGCAGTCCATCCGTCACTTCGGCGTGAAGCTGAAGTTGGCGCCGGTGCGCAGCACGCTCGAGGGCAAGCGGGTGGTGGTGGTCGACGACTCGATCGTGCGCGGCACCACGTCGCGGAAGATCGTGAAGATGCTGCAGTCGGCCGGCGCCAAAGAAGTGCACCTGCGCATCTCGAGCCCTCCGACCGCGTGGCCGTGTTTCTACGGCATCGATACGCCCAGCCGGCAAGAGCTGATCGCCGCCTCGCACTCCACCGATGAGATCGCCCGCTACGTGACGGCCGATTCGTTGGGGTACCTCACCCTCGAGGGCCTCATGCGCGCGGCAGGTGATGCCAGTGGCAAGACGTTCTGCTCGGCCTGCTTCAGCGGCAAGTACCCCACGGGGTTGCACGGAGCCGTCCCCGCGGGCGCCTCCAAAGGGTCAGCGTGAGGGCCTAACCTTCCACCGACTCGCGAGGGATCGACAACGTGAACGTCGACCCTGCACCGACGGTGCTCTCGACTGCGATGGTCCCACCGAGCCGGTGCGCCACCATCGAACACACGGCCAGCCCGAGGCCGGTGCCGACGCCCACGGGCTTGGTGGTGAAGAAGGGCTCGAAGATCTGCCGCTGCAACGACTCGGGGATCCCCGCCCCGGTATCCGAAACCGCGAGCACCGCGTTGGGTCCCTCGGTACGGGTGGTCAAGGTAATCTGATGCCGCGCGTCACCGGTGAGCGGCCGCGCCTCGACCGCCTGCAGCGCGTTGATGACCAGGTTGAGCACCACTTGATGCAGCTTCTGCCGCGAGGCCGCGTGGAGGGGCGCGGGCTCCAGCACCTTCACCACCCGCGCGCGTGAACTCAGCTCGCGTTCGGTGAGCAACATCGTCGAGCGCACCACGTCGGCGAGATCGACGTGGTCGAGCGACTCATCGTCTGAGCGGGAGAACGTCTTGAGCTCCTGCACGATGCGCCGCACCCGCTCGCCGCCCTGCGCCGTCTCGTCGATCAACGGCCCCACGTCAGCGAGCGTCGACTCGAGCTTGAGCTCTACTTCCTTGGCGAGCCCCTCGGCCGGAGACCGCCGCCACGCCGAAAGGACCTCGCTCACATCCTGAAAATAGAGCCTCAGGCTGCTCAGGTTCGAGAGGATGAACGAGAGCGGGTTGTTGATCTCATGCGCGACGCCGGCCGCGACCTGCCCGATGCCCGCCAGCTTCTCTGCGTGCGCGACCTGCGCCATCAAGCGCTGCTCGCGGTCGGCGTTGGCCAGGCGAAGCAGGTTGCGCACCCGCAACGCGAGCACCCGCCGCGCGATCGGCTTGTGCAGGTACTCATCACCACCTGCCTCGAGCCCGATGGTCTCCTTCATTTCATCGGCGCGGTCGGCGGTGAGAAAGATGATGGGCAGTCGCTCGAACCTCGGCTGCTTGCGAAGCCTCCGGCACACCTCGAGCCCATCTGCGCCCGGCATGTGCACGTCGAGGATCGCCAGATCGATGTCACCCAGCTCGATGCGCGCGATGGCTGCGATCCCGTCGCCCTCCGTGGCCACCTCGTAGCCCTCGAGAGAAAGATACGTGCGCAGCACCTTCAGGTTGTCGGGATCGTCGTCGACGGCCAGGACACGCGGCCGCCGGGTCGACTCGGGGAACGCGAAGAAATGATCAGTTCCAGCCACGCGCCCTCCTTCCCCGTACTGCCCGTACACGTCTTTGAGTGTTGCTCACCGAGGCCCCGCCGGTTTGGCGATCGATGAAGGCCTTCAAGCCTCTGCTCACCCTGACCAGACGTCGGAGATGGTGCACACAGCGCGTAAGCTACGCCCAGTTCGTCGCGGGTGTCACGCCATGAACTCGAGCAAGTCCGGTGTCAGCGGTGCCTCGAAACGAACCCGCAGACCGGTGGTGGGGTGGGGGAACTCGATCGACGCCGCGTGCAGCGCCTGCCTTGGCAACCGCAAGCGCACCCACGCCTCGGGTTCCAGGTCATGCTTGCTGAAACGATCGAAGTAGCCCGGGTCAGGCCCGTACATCTTGTCGCCCACCAAGGCGTGACCTGCGCGCTGCGCGTGAATGCGAATCTGGTGCTGCCTTCCGGTGAGCGGAAAACAGCGAAGCAACGCGAAGTCGGCGCCGTCACGGCAGAAGCGCCGCTCGACTTCGAAGCGCGTGCGCGCGGGCTTGCCGTCTTTCTCGTCGATGCGCACTGCGATGCGAATGAGCTTGGTGCCTTCGGCGATGGGCGCGTCGACCTCGAAGGTGTCGTCGCGCGGGTGCCCTTCGACGATGGCCAGGTATTGTTTGGCGACCGCGCCGGTCATGAAGCTCTTCATCAACTTCTGACAGGCCTGCAGCGTGCGCCCGCACACCACGATCCCCGACGTTTCGCGATCGAGGCGATGCGCGGGGTCGGCCCGGAAGCCCGGCCCGTATTTGAGCTTGAGCTGCTCGACGAGCGTGCCTGCGTGGTAGCGCGCGGTGGGGTGAATCGGCAGGCCCGCGGGCTTGTTGAGCACCAGCAACGCGTCGTCTTGAAAGAGCTCCAGCAGCGCCTCGGGGGGAGGCACGGTGGGCTCGGCCATCACCGTTTTTCGCAGCTCGAAGGTGAGCCCTTCCCACACCGAGGTGGAGGGCTTGAGCCTTCGTTCGAACACCAGATCGTTCTCGATGATCTGCTGCACCCGCGTGCGCGAGAGCCGGCGAATTTTTTCGCACAGGTACTTGTCGAGCCGCCAGCCGGCGTAGTTGGGCTCTACCGTGTAGCGCACCAGCACGGTGCCCCCACCGCCGGGCATCGCCGGCTGCCCCGCGTCGTCTTCGTCTTCGAGCGCTTCCACCATGGCTGCCTTCGCATTTCACGCGGTCCGCGTCACCCTGACTGGAATGCACCCGCAGGCTCGACTGTCGCACTCCGGCAGGTAAGGTGTGCCCCGTGATGCTCTTTGTTTTCGTGGTGGCTGCGGCCGTCACAGCTGCCGGCCCGAAGATCGCCATCGTCGACATCGACGCGCCCGATCTCATGATGGGTCTGGGCGCCCAGGTCACCCGGGCCATCGTCACCGAGGCGCAGGCGCAGAAGCTCGACGTGATGTTGCCCGAACAGGTGCGCGAGAAGATGGATGCGCGCCGCTACGAGAGGCTCAAGAAGTGCGCGGGCAGCGTGGCGTGTGCCGCGCAAGAGCTGGAGAGCCTGGGTGTCAAACGTGCGGTGCTCGGAAAGCTGACCCGCGACGAGCGCAACTACATCCTCAAGCTGTGGCTGTTCGACGTCTCGGCGCTGACGGTGATCGCCGACGTCGATCGATCGATCCTCATCGCCGCCCGCCGATTTCAAAAAGACGTCGAGCAGGCCGTGCCCCCACTGCTGCGGGGTGAACGGGAAGCGCGCGGCACGCTGGTGCTCGCGGCCAACCTCGCCGATGCGCAGATCACCTTGAACGGTGAGCTCGCCGGCACGCCGCCCCTCAAGCTGACCCTGAAGCCCGGGAAATACGAAGTGAAGCTCGAGCGGAACAAGTACCTGCCCATCACCCGGCTGGTGGCCGTGGAAGCGAACCAGGAGACGAAGGTCGAGCTCAAGCTGCTCCTCATTCCCGGCATGGTGCCCGACGCGCAGGTCGTGCCCGCCCTCACCCGGAAGCTTGATGGCACGGGCGCGCCCCCGGTGCAGCTCTCGGCGCTCACCTGGATTCTCGGAGTCACCACGGTGGCGGCTGCGGGTACCGGTGTCGCCTTCGGCCTCATCGCACGCGGCCAGCAACGCACCCTCACCGCGGGGTACGACGCCGACAAAGACCTCTATCAAGGCACCCGCGCCCAGGCGCTCGAGCAGAACCGCAACGCGCTGGTCGCCAACATTTCGTTCGGTGTGGCGGGCGCGGCGCTCATCGGCACCGTCATCTCGGGCATCGTCGATGGCACCCGCGCCCCGGCCGTGCAGGTCACCCCCACGGTGACTCCCAACGCGGCAGGCCTGACCCTGAGAGGCACCTTCTGATGCGCTCGCTGCTTTGCGCAGTCCCCTTTCTGGTCTTCGTGGGCGTGGGCGCTGGCTGCCAGCAGCTCAACCCCAACGTCGGGCGCTTCAGCTGCGAGACGGGCGCCGATTGTGGCGCGGGTTTCGAGTGCCGCCCTCAGTTCGCGGGCGGTGGCCGGTGTTTCAAGCGGGGCGACTGCGTCGAGGATGAGCTGTGCGACGGCGCTGATCAGAACTGCGACGGGCGCATCGACGAGACGTTCCCTGAGAGGGGCCAGGCCTGCGTCACCGGGCTGCAGGGCGAATGTAGAGCGGGCACGCAGCTCTGCGTCGTGGGCGCGCTGGCCTGCATGCAGACGGTGACGGCCCGCGGCGAGCTGTGCAACGGCCGCGACGACGACTGCAACGGTGCGGTCGACGAGCGCTTCGACTTCACCTCTGACGAAGACAACTGTGGGGCCTGTGCACGGCGGTGCGATGTGGGCACCACCTGCCTTGCTGCCTCGTGCCAGGAGAGCATCTGCGACGACGGCGC
>JAYTAT010001052.1:0-2464 GCA_043737315.1 Archangium sp. | reverse complement strand
AGCCTCGTGAGCGGTCGACGGAGCGGGGTTTGCAGAGGCCCCGACACCGATATGGGAACCCCCAGCAGACGAACCGTCGTGGGTATGAAAAGAGCCATGGCCATGACCCGAATTCCGCTCGTTGTGCTCTGTGTGTTTTCGCTCGGCTGCTACACGCCGCGTGGCGCCTTCGTCGAGGTCGATGAGGGCGCTGTGATCGACGACTCCGGGTACCTGATTTCCCCGGCAGACGTGCTGCAAGTGCGCGTCTTTCAGCAAGACGCAATGTCAGCGCGGGTCAAGGTGCGCGGCGACGGCAAGGTGTCGCTCCCGCTGATCAACGACGTGATCGCCGCCGGCAAGTCGCCCAGCGCGTTGGCCGCTGAGCTGCAAGTCAGGCTCAAAGACTTCATCAACAACCCGGTGGTGACCGTTTCCCTCGAGGAGTCGCGCCCCGTGGTCATCTCCGTGGTGGGCGAGGTGATGCGCCCGGGCGTGGTGACCCTCGAGGCGGGCTCAGGCGTGCTGCAGGCGCTGGCAGCCTCGGGCGGCCTGACCGACTTTGCGCACCGCGACGGTTTGTTCGTGCTGCGCAAGATGGCCGCGCAGACGGCGCCCAAACGCCTGCGTTTCACCTGGGAAGTGTTGTCGCGCGGCGAAGGCCCGGCGGCGCGCTTCACGCTTCTTCCCGGTGACGTGGTGGTCGCCGAATGAAACGTGGGCTGCGATACCTGCTGTTCGTCGCCTGCGTGGCCTGCCCGGCCCTCGCAGTCGACGTGCGGTACGGCGTCGCGGTCCGCACTGACGCCCGAACGCGTACGCCGCTGCCGGGCGATCTGGGCACGGTGGTCACCGGTGATCTCGAGGTCTCGCCCCGGGCAGACCTTTCGTTGGGGGTCGACGCGAGCACGTTCTCTGCGCTCTACGCGCCCAGCTTCTTGTGGCGTGAGCCGCAGACCGGCGGGCGCTTCTTGCCGCTCCAGCGCGCCCGGCTGGCGTTTCAAACCGTCTGGTCACGCGCCACATTTTTGGTCGCGCAAGACGGAGCGTACGGCGTCGCCGACGTCGGTTTCTTGCGTCTGCCCGACGGGAGCATCCCCAGCACCGTGGCCGAGGTGCAGAGCCTGGGCAGCGTTCCCTACATGCGCTCGGCCACCTCGGTGAGTCTCGAGAGCCGGCCCAGCAACAGCTTCAGCCTCGGGCTCGCCGCCAGCTTCCAGATCTCTGGCAGCACCGATGAAGCCCAGCAGCAGCAACTGCCGCTGCAGTACGGGCCGACGGCTTCGGTGCGGGCGCGTCTGGCCGTCAGCCGCAGCGACGGTTTGACCACCTTCGGCCAGGCCAGCCAGGCGACCTTCGTCACCGGCCAGAAACAGTTCGTCGCGCAACTCTCTGAGATCTGGGATCGCCAGCTCTCGCGCACGTTGTTGCTGAACCTCGGCGTGGGCCTCGCGCTCACCCGCGAGCACGTGATCGCCATGCAGGGCATTCCCGGCGACTACATGGATCTGCTGCCCATCGCGCTCGCCTCGCTGGCCTGGCGCGACGTGCTGTCGGGGCACCCGCTGGTGGTGACCACTTCAGTACGCATGGCGCCGTTCTCCGATCGGTTCACCGCCAACGTCTACGAGCGTGTCGAGGCGCGCGTTCAGGGGGCCTGGCGCCCCGCCAAAGACTGGACCGTCACCGCCGCCACCGGTGGCGCGTACGCCGTGCCTCTTGGCTTGTCGCTCGCAAAGCCCATCGAAGCGACGATGATCGATCGTTCGGGGCTCGATCAGTCAGGCGACCGGCTGGTGTTTGGCGAAGGCTCCGTGGTGTGGGCGGTGAAGACGTGGTTGCTCCTGCAGGCCTCGGCGCGCGTGCTATGGACGGAACAGCCCCGTCTGCGCGCTCAGGGGCAATTTCAGGCGGTCGGCACGGTTTCCGTGACCGTTCAGCAGCAAGACTCTCTGGCCTGGTGAGGAAGACGCCGTGACCATCGACAAACGAAGTGTGTTGGTAGTGGATGACGACCCTGAGATCCGCAAGCTGCTGGTCACGGCGCTCGATCGCATGGGCTTTTCCGTGTCGCAGGCGGCCGACGGCAAGACCGCGATGAAGCGCCTCGACGAAGAGCGGCCTTCGTTGTTGTGCATCGACCTGATGCTCCCTGAGTCGTCTGGTTACGACGTCTGCGAGCACGTGGCCAGGACGCCCACGCTCAACGGCCTTCCCATCTTGATGGTCAGCGCTCGCATCATGCCGGAAGACCGGGCGCAGGCCGAAGAGCTGGGCGTGCGCGTGTACCTGAGCAAGCCCTTCACCCAGACCGAGTTCAAGACCGCGGTCGCCCAGGCGCTCGAGGGAAGCAGCCCGTGATCGAACCCAAGCCCCTGCCTCCGGGCACTGAGCCTGAGTTGTTCGACACCCAGCTCCTGCGCCAGATGGTGGGCTTCGTCTTTCGAGGCGTGCGCCGTCATCGGTTTCTTTCTGCGCTCAGCTT
>JAYTAT010001051.1:0-2465 GCA_043737315.1 Archangium sp. | reverse complement strand
ACACCTTCACGTCCTCGAGGGACAAGGTGTCGATGATGAACTGCGCGAGTTCCTGCTCAAGGGGCTGCACGAACGGACTCCTGTTCGAAGAAAGACGTCAATTGCTCATTCAACCGACGGACTGCAACAGGTTCCGCGGCGCCCGACTCAAGAAAGGGGTCTACCTGAAGATCATCGTGAACGCGGATGACGAAGTGAATTCGCCGCGCAGGCACCTTGTACCACTTCTGCCCCTTCGCCAGCCCCCTCGGCGTGACGGTGATGATCACCGGGGTGACCGCCTTTCTGCAACGGATCGCCACGTTGGCAGCGCCCCGTTGCAGCGTGACCTCCCCGCTCAGCGGGGTGCGGGTACCCTCGGGAAAAATGACCAGCGTTTCATGGCGTTGCAGCGCTTCGCGACAGTCTTCAACGAGTGCCAGACCCGCGTCGTTGGCGATGTAGCCTGCGGCTTTGACGGGGGCCCGGGTGAAGGGGTTTCGCATCAGCGCCGACTTCACCACGCAGCCTGACTGCGGGATGAGCGAGATGATGAAGACGACGTCGATGAGCGAGGGGTGGTTGGCCAGGATCAGCAGGCCAGGCCGCTGCAGGCGATCGATGCCGTGCAGCTCGTAGGTGAGCACCTTCACGAAGTTCATCAGACCGATGAAGAAGCGGAAGCAGTGATGCACGACGAAGCGTGACAGCCGCACGCGCTTCACCGGGTCTCGCACGAAGAGCACCATCGGCGGGACCACCAAGAGGCTCACCAGCACCCCACCCAGCCCAAACACGAAGAAGCAGAAGCCCGTGGCGACGATGCGCCAGACCCGGTCAAGCATGGCGGGTCCACTTCCACCCGGCGGTGCCGTCGCTGCGCGCGAAGGCGGGCTCGGTGCCCACGACGAAGCGGAGCACCCAGAGGCCGTGAGGAAGAATCAACGAGGGGCTCGTGGGCAGTTCAGCAGACTCGAGGGTGAAGGTGCTGCCCCGGGTGATCCGCCAGGCAAAGGCGAAGTCGGAAGGCGGCTCGTCGTAGTGGCTGACGAAAATCGCCGGCGGGCTGGCGTCGTAGACGACGATCATCACCTGATCATGGCCGTCGTGGAGCAGGCCCACGGCTTCCACCACCGCGGCTTCGGCCGTGAAGAGGCCGTTCGAGATGGCGCTCACGTTGGCCGTGTCGGCGTTGATGATGGAGTACTGCGCTCCGATCGCGTTGTGCACCGAGAGGGCGAAGCTCGCGGGGGAAAGGGGCTCGTTCTTCGCGAGCGAGGTCAGCAGGTCGGCGCCGCGGCCGGGGTCTCCGTGACGGGAGGCGAAGATCAGCGGAAAACCACGCACGTCTCCCTGACACCATTGCGCGACCTGGAAGGCGGGCCGGCCGAGCTTGTCGACGCGGCGGCGCGCCATCGCGGGGACTTCGGTGAGCGGCGGGGTCTCGGGGCCACAAGGGGCGACCGGCGGAGCGGCGGCCCACGCGCGCCAGGCTTCTTGCGTGGTGAGGCCGGGGGCCCAGGCAGACCAGTTGCTGATGGAGAACTCGAGGCGCACGGCAAGAGAGGAATAGCTCGTTTCGGCCGGGACGTCGAAGGCAAGACGGCTGGGGCGATTCGCTGCGTTCAGGCGAACAGCCTGAGGGGGAGCGTGTGGGTTCGGGTTCTGGGGTTTCTCTCGCCTCGCGCTGGCCTCCCGGCTTCGGGCAAGGGCGTTTACGGGACCCCCGTCGGTGCGTTTGGGCGACCTCGGACGCCACAGTACGGGGGGCCGTACGCCTGCGCCCGAGGTCGAAGCCTGGTTGAATTTGATTAAAAAAATCTGCGCAGAGAGGCCTGTTCGCGACGGGCACCAGACCCAAGACCAGAAAGCACCCCCTTTCCCAGGGCTGCGGCTTTCCGAACTTGTCAGACCGCCATGAGACACCGTGATCAGGGGGCACACATGGGGATGGGGGAATTGGAGAAGCACGCTCAACAGCAGTTCGGTGTCGTCTCGCGCGCGCAGGCAGTCGAGGCCCTGGGCGCCCGATCGTCGATCGCGTGGAAGCTCGCAACGGGGGAACTTGCCCAGCTCAGTCCAGTGGCTTACCGGCTGCGCGGCACACCGCAGACCTGGGAGAGCAAGGCCATGAGCGCCCTCTTCATCGGCGGCGAAGGCAGCGCCTTGTCACATCACACGGCGGCTTGGTTGCACGGCCTCGATGGATTCAAGGAGCCCGGCGATATCGATGTGACCTGCGCCCTGAGGCGGGGCAAGCGAGCCAGACCGGGCCTGATTTTTCACCGTCCCACACGGGCCATCGAGACCTCGGTGATCGCCAGCGGGTTGCCCATCACCACCGCACAGCGGACCATCGTCGACCTCGCGGGTGTGCTCGAGAACGAGCCGCTCGAACTCGCCCTCGATTCAGCCAATCGAAGGTACCCGCGATTCGGCGACTGGCTCTCAGACCTCATCAAGACGCTCAACCCGCAGTTCACGCC
>JAYTAT010001050.1:0-6180 GCA_043737315.1 Archangium sp. | reverse complement strand
AGAGCGGAATGGCCCTGGGCACTGCTGGGGGTGGGGGCTTGAATCTCGAACTGGCCGCAGCTGGCAACAGCGAGGTGGTGCGTCAAAAGCTCAAAACGATGGTCACACTTGGCCTCAAGGATAAGATCGAAGACATTCTCATCACTCTCAACAACCAGTATCACTTGATTCGAATGCTCGAGAAGCAGCCCAACATGTTCATGTACCTGGTCCTGAACCGCGACAAAGCCAACCTGGCGATGGCGCGCCACAAGCTGGGTGAATTGGAAGACAAAATCGAACTGTGACAGGCCCCCTTCGACTCGGCTGTGCTCGGTGGGCCACTGCCCGCTGAGCAAGTTCAAGGGCGCGCGAGACGCCGCTTGACCCGATTTCGCGAGATGCCGAGCGAGCGTGCGGTCGCACTGAGGTTCATGTCGTTGGCCTGGAGCGCCAGGTCAATCTGCCCGTCGATGACCTCGTCGAGTGACGCGCCGGCCAGCGGGGGTCGGGGAGCGGCTCGAAGCACGAAGTCAGCGTCGGTCAAGACAGTGCGCCCCGAGGAAGTCAGAAGGGCGCGCTCAAGTGCGTTTTTCAATTCCCTGACATTGCCCGGCCACAGGTGCGAGCAGAAGAGACGCTCAGCGGAGGCGCTGAGTTCGACAGGGCGCTGACCCATTTCATCGCAGAGCTTCACGAGCAAAGCCCTCGCCAGCAGAAGTACATCTCCCGCTCTTTCATGCAGCGTCGGCAGACGAATCTCGAAGACGGCCAGGCGATGCAGAAGATCGGGCCGAAAGGTCGCGGCGTCTTCCAGTGAACGATGGGTTGCAGCGACCACTCTCACGTCAACCTTGATCTCTTTCTCGCCACCGACCCTGCGAAAGCTATGGCCCTCCAACACCCTGAGGAGCTTGGCCTGCGCGCCCCGCGGCAGTTCACCCACTTCGTCCAGAAACAACGTGCCCTTGTGCGCAAGTTCGAAGACGCCACGTCGGGTGACCTTCGCATCAGTAAAGGCTCCGGCCTCGTGACCAAACAGTTCGCTTTCGACGAGCCCCTCGCTGAGACATGCGGCATTCACAGCCACGAAAGCCGCTGCCCTGCGGCTGCTCTGGGCGTGAATCGCTCGTGCCAGAACTTCCTTCCCTGTCCCGGTCGCACCCCGCAGCAGCACCGAGGTTCTCGCAGCCTTCGCCGCGGCCGTGACCTCGCCCAGCGTTTTCTGCCATTGAGGCGATGCACCTGTCGGGGGCGTTTGGGTCACTCTTTGCGGGACCCCGCGTTTCAAGGCGCGATCGATCGCAGCCGCGAGGTCTACGCGAGACCATGGCTTGACGAGATAATCGCTGGCGCCCGCTTTCATCGCGGCCACAACAGACGAAGTTTCCCCGCGGGCAGAGATGACGATGAAAGCCAGATTCGCCTCCGTCAGAACGGCGGCCCATTCCAAAGCGTCCCCGTCAGGCAGCCCAAGATCAAGCAGCACCAGGTCAAAATCGTCTGACTTGAGGGCACGAGTGGCCTGACCCAGCGAGCCGACGCGCTGCGATGTCCAGCCCTCCTGCGTCACCAGGCGCTCTAGAGCGAAGGCAACATCGTCATCGTCCTCTACGAGCAGCAAATGCATAAGAATGTCGAGCCGCCGGTCAATCGGCGCAAAAGAGGGGAAGCGTTGGATATGAATTCGTCAATGTTCAGTCGTCTGATGTTTGAACTCACTGCAGACTGTGAAGAGTACTCTGTCGTTCTCGCAGACGCTCGTCTCACGGGAGTGCCCATCGTCTGGGCCTCTGCAAAGTTCCGCGAGTTGGCAGGGCCCGACACTGCATCGAGCATCGGCGCAGAAATCAATTCGGTTCAAAGCTCTTTTTACCCGGGTTGGAACTTTGTCTTATCCCCTGTGCGCGACGAACAAGGCAGGGTTGATTTCGTGCTTGGGTTCGGTTCGCCCTCAGGGTTGAAGACCGACGAAGTGTGGGAGCGCACGCTTCAGCGCTTCATCGACCGGCGTGGGGTGCTGCGCGACGCGCGGAACGAAGCGGCGTACCAGGCCGAGCAGGTCCTGCGCGGCTTGGCGACCTCGATCGTCGCAGTTGACGGTCAGGGCCTCGTGCGCATCGCGAACGACGCCGCACTCGCGTTCTTCGAACGTGACGAAAGCAACACGCTTGGCCAGCCGGTCGGCAACATCATGGGTACGACGCTGGCGCAAGCAAGCCAGAGCCAAGGCATCGGCGAGACACGCTATGACCAGCTTCTGATGTCTGCGAAGGGCACGCCGCGAGAGACCGGCGTCACCCTGGCGCGAACCCGGTCGCATCGATTGACAGACATCACGGCGATCTTCCTGCTTCGGGATCTGGGCGAACGACGTCACGCAGAACTGGAGTTGGTTCGGGTCAAGGGCCTTGAAGCACTTGCCCAGATGGCCGCCGGCTTCGCTCACGAGGTGCGCAACCCGCTCGCTGCGCTCAAGACGCTGGCTGAGGCCCTGTCGGTTGAGTTTCAGACAGGCGACAGCAGGGTCGAATACACCACTCGAATCGTGGCGCTGGTCGCCCGCATGGAAAAGCTCGTACAGCATTCGCTGCTCTTCGCTCGCCCCCGCGCTCCAATGCGCAGTCGCATCGAGGCTTCCAAGGCATGCCAGAGGGCGATCGACCGTCTCAAAGAGCGCGCGCCCTCCGACGAAACCAGGATCGCGGTGGCAATCGACCCACAGCTTCCGGCTGGCCTCTGCGACGAAGACCAGGCGGTCGACGTACTCCTGGCCCTCCTCGAGAACGCCTTGGATGCAGCCGGTGCCAAAAATCGCGTCGCTGTGAACGTTCGTCTCGACACGCTCCCCAATGTGCCAACTCTCTGGCTGCGCTTCGACGTCGTCGACCAGGGCAGCGGCATCGCAGAGAAGAACCTGCAGCGCATCTTTCACCCGTTCTTCACAACCAAGCCCCGAGCGCTGGGAATGTCGCTGGCTATCTCTCAGAGACTGGCCCACGACAACGGCGGTCACCTGCTGGTCGTTTCCCAGCCTGGGCTGGGGACAACCTTTTCCCTCTTCATCCCGTGTGCGACCGGTCAATGACCTCTCCATGAGAGGGACATGAGCCGCCACCCGGCACGGCCTGAGCGGCCCGCGCAAACGATTTGCGCAAACAGTCAAGCGAGAGCGGCTTCGCAAGGAGCTCGTTCATGCCAGCTGACAGGCAATCCTCTCGTTCAGTGTCGACGTCAGATGCGCTGATGCCGACGATCCAACACCGCTGCCCTTCTCGTTCGAGCCCTCGCACCGCCCTCGCCAACTCAAAACCATCGAGTGTGGGCATCTGCAGATCGGTCAGAATAAACGCATGTCTCCCTGACCTCCACAGTTCAAGCGCTGCCTCACCATCCTCCGCTTGCTCCACCTCGTACCCAAGTCGTCGCAATTGTTCGGAAAGAATGTACCGATGCGGTTCGTAGTCGTCGACGACCAATACGACGGAGCGTGAGTCTTTCTTGACTGGCAATGGAGTGTTGCCGTCAGCAAGGTTGTTGGGCTTGGCCATGCCGTGGGGCAAAATCGATTTTCCGGGGCTGGGTTTGATTCGGTAGAGGACTGGTCAGGTAACCAGCCCCTTACAGTTTGGGTAGTCTTTCTGAGGCTTGCCCTGCGTTCCGCGCTACCAAAACCCCCGGTCGTCAGCGCCCGTAGAGCCGACTGAGCAACGCTGCGAACCCGGCCTGGCGCTGAGGGGGCGTCTGCGCGAGCACGTCGTGCTGCTTCAAGGTGTCGAGCAGCAGCAGGGGCGGCACCCCGTTCTCCCCCACGACGGCCGAGTGTCCTTCCTTGAGCTCGACGGTGGTCACGCGGGGCTCTGCCGAGACGACGTCGCTGTACTGCTCCTGAAGACCGAAGACGAAGTCGTCGGCTGCGCAGGTGCCGTCGCTGCGCCGGGTGCGGCAGGTGGCGCGTTCATCGGTGACGATTTGAAGGTGGCGGCTCTCTACCAGGGCGGCCGGGTTCTTCATGAAGCCCGAGCCCGGTGGAATCTCCGTCCACTTGTTCCCGGTGATCGCCAGGCAGACCCCCACGGTGACCGAGAGCGACAGTACGTGGAGCCAGGTTCGCCCGCAGTCGGCGGAAGAGGCGATGCCCGAGAAGGGCGAAGAGACGGTGACCAGCCGGTAGCCGAAACCCGCCTGGGTGACGAGCGGCCGCGGAAGATCGGCCTGCAGGGCGCGGCGCGCGACCAGACCGCCCTGGCTGTGCCCGAGAATGGTGAGTTCTTGAGGTTTGAGCCGCAGCTGCAACGCGCCGAGGGCTTCCGCCAGCTGGGTCGCCGACGTGTTGAGGTAGTCGCGATCGTTGTAGTTGAAGCAGATGGTCTGCTGGCCATTCGCCTCGAAGACCTGCGAGAGCGTCTTGAAGCGCTCCCCCGACGAGTGGCAGCCGTGCACGATGACCGTCACGGGGCGCGCCGGGTCGAGGTCGACCACGTCGCGGCCCTCTGCTTCGCACGCGAACAGCCCGACGATGCGCGCGTCGGCAAGGCCGGGCCCGGTGTGAATCACCGCGCCCAGGTTTCGCGTGCAGCCCGCCCAGGTGAGCAGCACCAGAGCCACTGCCGTACCTTGGAGAGGGCGTCGCATCGAGCCTCGAGAGTCGCCCCGGCGGTGGGCGGTTACAAGCCCCTCGAGGGTGCATGACGGTCGCAGTTCAGAACTCGAGTCTGCTACGCCAGCACCCGATGGAAGCGCTCAGCGAACGAGAAGCGGCTGCACTCGCCGAAGAGGAGACCTTCCTCACCAAGGTCCAGACCGCGCTGGAAGCTGCGAAGGCCGCGGCACCGGCGGCCCGGGTCTCGGTGTCGAACGACGAGCTCCGCGCGCTGCGTGAAGAGGCCGCCTCGGAAGACGAAGACGACATGGGCACGCTGCTGCACGAGTTGGCGGTGCGGCAGAAGCTGTCGGCGCGCACGCAGCCGGTGTTACCCGATGGCCGCTCGCCCTACCTCGCGCACCTGCGGCTCGAGGAAGCAGGCGAGTCGCGCGACTACCTGCTGGGGCACGGCACCTTCATCGACACGCGGCAGAACCTGCGGGTGGTGGATTGGCGCGTGGCCCCGGTGGCGCAGCTGTTCTACCGGTACCGCGAAGGGGACTCTTTCGAAGAGCAGCTCCCCGGCAGGCTCGCCACGGGCACGGTGACCCTGCGGCGCGTGGTGGTGATTCATCAGGGCAAGCTGATGCAGCTGCTGGGTGATGACTTCTCGATCTTCCGCGACGTGAACGGCGAGTGGCGCTCACGCGGCAACAGTTCCCTCGCCACGGGGGGCGCAGGCACCTCGGCGCGCGAGGGGCAGCTGGGGGTGTCGATCGGTGCGCAGGCCAAGGGCACGCGGGTCGATGTCACGGCCCTGCTCGATGCAGAACAGTACGCAGCGGTCGCCGCCCCGGCCGATGAGCCGTTGCTGGTGCTGGGCAGCGCAGGCAGCGGCAAGACGACGGTCGCCCTGCACCGGCTGGCGCGGCTGACCGTGGGTGCGCCCGAAAAGATTCCCCTCGTGCGTGCGCGCGTGGTGGTGCCTGAGCCCGGCCTCGCGCGGTTGGCCCAGCGACTGCTCGCGCCCCTGCTGCCAGCCCCGGAAGGTGATGACGACGTGGGGCCCGAGGTGGTGCACACGCTCGATGACTTCCTGCTGCGCATGGCGCGGCGCGCGTTCGGCACCCTGCCCCGCGTGAACATGGAGCCGCCGGCGCTGGTCACCTCGCTCAAGCGGCACCCCGCCCTCTACGACGCGCTGCGGGAAGCGGTCTCAGCAGAAAAGACGGTGAAAGCCGAGCTGCGACCGTTGTGGCGGCAGCTGGCGTTGTTCCTGTCTGACTCGGTATTCCTCGCGAACGTGGTGAACGCAGCGAAGGGCACGCTGCCCAGCACGGCGATCGCCGAGTGCATCGAGCACACCTCGAATCAGTTGCAGACGAAGTTCAACGCGCGCGACATCACCGACGTGTCGATGCGCACCACCATCGATGGGCGGGGGCTCGATGAAGGCACGCCCGATGAGCTGGCGGGATCCATCGACGTGGAGGATCTGCCGCTGCTGCTCTCGATGTTGTCGTGGCGCAACTTGCTCAACCTGCCCCAGGCCTCACACCTGGTGCTCGATGAAGCGGAAGACTTTTCGCTCTTCGACTTCGAGACGCTGCGGGCGA
>JAYTAT010001049.1:0-2470 GCA_043737315.1 Archangium sp. | reverse complement strand
GGCAAGCTCTACAAGCTCAAGGCGTACAAATGCGAGAGCGAGCCGTGCGAGACCGAGAAGAATCTTTTTCACGGGTCTGACGTGACCGCGCCTGAGGGGAAGACCGGCCGCGTGACGCTCACCTTGCCGGGCGCTCCGGCGTGCGTGGTGTTCGCGCCGCCCCCAGCCGCGGTCGAAGACGCAGGCAGCACGCTTGACGCTGGCTGATTCACGGCGCCTGCAACCTTCGACGTCTCAGGTCCTCCCCGGTCCGCCAGCCGGGCGCTGCGAGGATCCGCCGAGGCGACTATTCGCTCGTCAGGGGGCGGGGCATGAGTCGATTAATCTGGGTGATGGTCGTGATGTCTGGTTGCGGCGGGCCGGCGCGCACCGAGCTGGTCATTCCCGACGGGCGGTTGATGGGCACTCTCTCGGGCGACACGCGCGGCTTTCTCGGCGTGCCCTTCGCTCAGCCTCCGCTGGGCGAACGCCGCTTCGCAGCACCGGTACAGAACGCAGGGTGGGGTGATCTGCGTCAGGCCGTCGCCCAGCCGCCGGGGTGCGCGCAGCTGCTCATCGATCAAAGCGCTCAGCTCGAAGGCAGTTCTGAAGACTGTCTGTACCTCAACGTCTTCACGCCCAAAGCGCCTCGTGAGCGGCTGCCGGTGATGCTCTTCTTCCCCGGCGGCGCCTTTGTCTTCGGGTCGGCCAACGAGCCCCTGTACGAAGGCAGCAAGCTCTCAGCGGCCGGGGACGTGGTGGTGGTGGTCGCCAACTACCGGCTGGGGCCCTTCGGCTTTGCGGCTCACCCGGCGCTGGCGGCGCAGAATCCCTCGGGTACTTCGGGGAATTGGGGCCTGTTGGATCAACGCGAGGCCATGCGATGGGTGCAGCGCAACATCGAGGCCTTCGGCGGCGACCCACAACGCGTGACCATCTTCGGAGAGTCGGCAGGTGCGGGAAGTGTTTGCATGCACTTGCTCTCTGAAGCGAGTGCGGGCCTTTTTCAAAGGGCGATTCTGCAGAGCACGCCGTGCGCGGCGTTTCTGCTCCCGACGCGGCTGCAGTCAGAAGCGCAGGGCGTCGCGATGGCCACCGCGCTGGGCTGCACCGGAAGTGCGCCAGAGATCGTCAGTTGTTTGCGCGCCCGCTCAGAGGCCGAGGTGCTGCGCGCCCTGCCGCTGGATCGCAACGTGGTCTTCGGTGAGGGCGTGAGCTGGGGCCCCAGCGTCGACGGCGTGATGGTGCGCGACGAGCCACTGCAGTTGCTGGCGCAGGGCCGCACGCTCCCGGTGCCGGTGCTGGTGGGCGCCAACGCAGACGAAGGCTCGTTGTTTCTCTCCAAGGTGAAAGACTTGAAGACCGAGGCCGACTTGCGCCTGGCGCTGAGCGATCTGTTCGCACCGCCCGTGGTGGATGCGGCGATCGCCCGCTACGGCCTGGCCCCTTCCGCCAAGGAGTCCGGGGAGAAGATTCTCAGCGATGTGTTCTTCTGCAGCTCACGCCGTGTGGGGCGCGCGCATGCGGCCACCGGGCAACCGGTCTACCGCTACTACTTCGCGCGGAAGTACTTCGACTTCGTGCTCGGGCTCGGCGCTTTTCACGGGGCCGAGTTGCCCTTCATCTTCGGCAACGATCTGAACCGGCTGGGTGTTCAGGCGCCGGGCAGGCCTCTTCAGCGGGCCATGCAGGGCTACTGGACCACCTTCGCGCGCACGGGCGATCCCAACGGTGGCGAGCGGGCCACGTGGCCGCGCTACCAGCAGGCGGGCGACGTGGTCCTGCGGCTCGACGTGCCACTGGGCGAAGAGACTGAGCTGCGTACGCAGGCCTGCGACTTCTGGGATTCGCAGCTCAAATTCGGGCTGCAGTGATCACTGCTGCTGCACGGAGCCGGGTCGTTGGCGGCGCGGTGGAAGTGCGGCCGAAGTAAAAGCCCGTTGGTCGCGCAGCGGAGAGGATTCCATCACGTCGATCACCCGCCCGCGGATCGTTTCCAAAAATGGGTACCTGCTGTCACCACGCCCTGCGCTCGATCGCGCGCAAGGTCGCCTTGTTGACAACCTGCAAGAGCCGACATACCGATACGGGCGGCCGAGTCGGGAAGATGGCTGGAAAAGTTCGCCCGCGAGGGTCATTTGGCCGATCAGATCACCGCATTCCCAAACAGGTCCGAATCTCCGGAGACGAGTGCTGAGGCTCGACGCAGCTACCTCGAGCTTTCCAATGCCATCGAGCAGGGTTTCTGCACGATTGATGTCACCTTCGGCCCCAACGATCGCCCAACCGACTACCGCTTCGTTGAGGTGAACCCGTCTTTCGCGCGACAGTCCGGAATCGAGCACGGCGCCGGCCGTTCGATGCGAGAGATTGCACCGGACCACGACGAGCATTGGTTCGAGATCTACGGACGTGTCTCGCTCACGGGAGAGCCGACCCGCTTCGAACAGCAATCGACTCCGCTCAAGCGCTGGTTCTCCGTCTATGCGTT
>JAYTAT010001048.1:0-6205 GCA_043737315.1 Archangium sp. | reverse complement strand
CGGGCGGCGACTCGTTCGCCAACAAGCCGCTGGTGCTGATGATGGCGCTGGCCGCGATGAGCCTCGCGCCGTTCGTGCTGTTGATGGTGACCAGCTTCGTGAAGATTTCGGTGGTGCTCTCGATCGTGCGCTCGGCGCTCGGTACGCAGCAGATTCCCCCCACGCAGGTGATCACCGGGCTCGCGACGATCCTCACCGTCTACATCATGTCGCCCGTGGGCCAGGCGATGTTCCGGGCAGCCGACGCGACAGGCGTCACCCAGGAAGGAGGGCTCATGAGCGCGAAGACCGTCGATACGCTCATTCAGGCGGCCAACCGCGCCAAAGAGCCCATGCGTGACTTTCTCTTGAAGAAGGTCACGCTCAAAGATCGCACGCTCTTCTATTCGCTGGCCCTCAAGCTGCGAAAACCCGAAGACCGCGTGGGCATCGGCGAGACCGACTTCCTCGTGCTGGTGCCTTCCTTCGTCGTCTCTGAGCTCAAGGAGGCGTTCCAGATCGGGTTCATGTTGTTCCTCCCGTTCCTGGTGATCGACATGGTGGTCGCGAACATCTTGCTCGCCTTGGGCATGCAGATGCTTTCGCCGACCACGATCTCGATGCCCTTCAAGTTATTACTCTTCGTGATGGTCGACGGTTGGTACCTGATCGCCAAGGGCCTCGTCATCGGATACCTCTGACATGCACCAGCTCAACAACGTCATTCAGCAGGCGCTCATCCTCGTGCTGGTGGTCTCCGGGCCGCCGATTATCCTGTCGCTGGTGATCGGCTTCATCGTCTCGGTCTTCCAGGCCGCCACGCAGATCCAGGAACAGACGCTCTCGTTTGCCCCCAAGCTGGTGGTGATCTTCGGCGTGCTGGCGCTGGCCGGCCCGTGGATGGGGTCGATGATCCTCAGGTACACCTTCAACATCTTCGACCGTTTCCCCGTGCTGATCGGGCACTGACGAGCCATGGGCGCAGCCGAAGCTCAAGAACTGGTCGCCGCGCTCCGGCACGAGCTGGGCATTCAGCTCGACTTCACCCAGATCCTCCTCGCGTTCGCGTTGTTGATGGCGCGCGTGCTGCCGGTGGTCATTCTCACCCCGTTCCTCGGCGGCGAGACCGTGCCCCAGGAAGTGAAGCTGGGCCTGGGCGTGATGATCGGCATGGTGCTCTACCCGGTGCTCATCGCGCAGGTGCGCGAGATACCAATCAGCGCGGTGTTGTTCATCGCCCTCATGCTCAAGGAGCTGTTCTTAGGGCTGACGCTCTCGTTCATCGTGGGGCTGGTCTTCGACGCAGCCAACTCAGCGGGCACGTTGATCGACTCGATGTCAGGTACCAACCAGGCCCAGCTGATGGTGCCGCAGATGGGCCAGAACGCGTCGCTCTTCTCGAACCTGCAGCTGCAGATGACCACGGTGCTCTTCCTCACGTTGGGTGGCCACCACATCGTCTTCCAGGTCTTCGGCGAGAGCCTGACCCAGATTCCGCTCGATCAGTACCCACGCTTCAGCCACGGCACCTGGGGCTTCTTCGAGACGATCTTGCGCATCTTCGGCGACATGATTCGCATCGCGCTCGCGCTCGCCTCGCCGGTGTTGCTGGCCACCTTCATGGTCGACCTCGCGCTGGGCATGATCAACCGCGTCGCGCCGCAGGTGCAGGTCTTCTTCGTGGCGATGCAGATAAAGCCCGTGGTCAGCGTGCTGATCATGGTGACCGCCATTCACCTCATCACCGATCGGCTCATCGGAGAGTACGGGGTGATGTTCCGCTGGCTGCGACGCGCCTTCGAGCTGCTCTCGTGAGGAAACCTCGTGTCTGAAGGTGGCGACAAGACAGAGGAACCGTCTCAAAAGAAGATCGACGATGCCCGGAAGAAGGGCAACGTCTGGAAGAGCAAAGATCTGTCGGGCGTCTTCGCCCTCGCGGTGGCGATGAGCGTGGTGGGCGGCACGTGGGGTGCGTTCGAGACCCGCATCAAGGAGCTCTTTCTCTTCGGCGTCGACCACATCGCGCACCCCGACGATCTCGCGCTGGCCACCACCCAGCTGATTTATCTGTCGCTGCAGGCGCTCATGCTCACCTGCATTCCCATCGCGTTCTCCGCGGCCATCGCCGGTGGTTTGATGGAGTTTCTCCAGGTCGGCGCGCTGCTGGCGCTCGACGCAGTGATGCCCAAGCTCGAGAAGCTCAACCCCATCGAGGGCCTGAAGAACCTGGTCGGCAAGAAGCAGCTCGTCGAGCTGTTCAAGTCGATGTTCAAGCTGAGCGTCACGGGTTACGTGGTGTGGGGCGTGGTGCACGATGCGATGGGCCTGGTGGTGGCCACCATTCACGGCGACGCGGCGATCACCATGATGGTGATGGGCGAGCTGGTCACGCGCATCTGCAAGAAAGTGATCTTGATGTTCGTGGGCTTCGCCATCTTCGATGTCTGGTGGCAGCACAAGAGCTACATGAAGGACCAGATGATGTCGAAGGACGACGTCAAGAAGGAATACAAGGAGTCGGAAGGCGACCCGCACCACAAGGCCAAGCGCAAGGAGCTCGCGCATGAGCTACTGGAGAGCGCGCAGATGGACTCGGTCAAGGGCGCCGACGTGATCGTCACCAACCCCGATCACGTGGCCATTGCGCTCAAGTACGACAAGGCCAACGACGGCGCGCCGCGCATCATCGCCAAGGGCATCGAGCTGCGCGCCGAAGGCATTCGTGAGCTTGCGCGCAAGTACGACGTGCCCATGCTGCGCAACGTGCCGCTGGCGCACGCGCTCTTGCGCATCGAGGTGAACCAGGAAGTGCCCGAAGAGCTCTACGACGCGGTCGCCGAGGTGCTCAACTTTGTCTACCAGCTCAAGAAGTCTGCGTGAGTTGACCCGTCGTGACTCGTCGACTCAGATGATCGCATGATCGATGGAGCGCTGCTCGACGAGGCGTGCGCCGTGTTGTCTGAGGGTGGCGTACCGATGCTCGCGGTGGTCTCGCTCTATGCGCGGCTCGAGTCGGGCGAGGCCCGCGCTGTGTTCTCCCGCTCCGAAGATGGCAAGGCGGTGATGGTTGTCGATGATCGCGGCTCGTGGCGCCAGGTGGTCGCGGCGGGTGGCCCTGAAAGCGCCTTGCTCGCGGGGCTCAACGAGCTGCGACTCACCTCGGAGGCCCTCGTGTGGGACGAGGACTGCGTGAAGATCGCCGGCCCGACGCTCGACGACCTCGGCTTTCGCTTGCTGCTGCGCCAGGTCTTTACCCAACAGCTTTCGCGGGTTCCGTTCGATCAACCCGAGCCAGCGGGCCTCGAGGTGTCGCCTCTGCGTGACACCGATCGGGCCGAGTCGCGGGCCTTGTTCGCGCGCACCCATGCGATGAGCGTCGAGGGCCTCTACGCCACCTTGCCCCAGGCGCCGAATGAGGCGCAGTGCGGGCTGGCCTTCGATGGCTACTTGAACGGTGCGCTCGGTGCGTCCGTGGCTTCGGCCTGCGTGGTGGTTCGCAGCGAGGGCAGGGTGGTGGGCGTCATCTGCTGCGCGGCCTCCGAAGAGAAAGACACCGGTACGCTGCTGGGCCTGGCGGTCGACCCTTCGCAGCGGGGCAAGGGTCTCTCGCGCGTGCTGGTGCGCCGGGCTCAACGGGCGCTGTACGCCGCCGGCTTTGCGAAGATGTTGTTCCTGACCACCGACCGCAATGCGCCGGTGCACCGGCTCTTCACGTTGGAGGAGATCGTCAAGACTCAGACCTTTCCCACCCGGCTGTGGCTGCGCGACAAGGAGCCCCCTTTTCGCCCGGCCCGACTCGGGGGACACTCAGGGCTCCATGCCTGAAGACCCCGACATCGCCATTGCCCTCAAGTACGATCGCGAGAAGGACAACGCGCCGCGCGTCATTGCCAAGGGCATGAGGCTCAAGGCAGAAAAGATTCGCGAAATCGCCAAGCAGTATGGGGTGCCGTTCATG
Organism: Archangium sp.; assembly: GCA_043737315.1. Lineage (GTDB taxonomy): Bacteria > Myxococcota > Myxococcia > Myxococcales > Myxococcaceae > Archangium_A. Next base: position 2,268 of record JAYTAT010001048.1, on the reverse strand, counting down.
AAGAACACCACGCTGGCCGGCGCGCTGTACCGGGTCGACGTCGGGCAGGAAGTACCCGAAGAGCTCTATGACGCCGTGGCCGAAGTGCTGAACTTCGTGAACGCACTCCAGCAGCAGGCCAACAAGAAATAGGAGATTGACCATGGCGAAGATCGGACAACCGCAGACGCGCGCTCCTGCCTGGCCGTGGGGCGGCCCCACGGGCGTGCGCGAGAAGCTCGTCAACAAGGCGCAGCTCGACCGCAAGAACGTTCGGAAGAAGGGTGACCCCAAGAACCCCGCGCTCGCTTCGGCCGCGTTGCTCGATTCGATTGGCCCGGCGCGCTCCGCCGAAGAGATTCGCCTGCCGATGCCGCCGGGCCCCGCAGGTCACGACTCGGATCTGCAGGGCTACACCGACCGCGGGCCGCTCAACTCGGTCGCCGAGCGCCTCGCTGAGGCAAACCAGGAAGCGATGCAGCGCGGCCTGGGCACCCTGCGTGCGCCGCCCGATCGCGTGGAGCGCCTCAAGTCGCTGCTGGCCCGCGAGTCGTCGATGCTCGAGCTGGTGGGCACGGTGAGCAACGACATGGCTGAGATCGAACGCCGCCGCCGCGAAGAGACGATGGAGGAGGGCTTCTGATGTCTGACGACGCGGCCCTCGCCCAGCGGCTTCAGAAGTGGGCCGATGGCAAGGCGACCCTTAAAGACGTGCGCGGCTACACCGATGAAGAACTCTACTCAATCGCGCGCACGGGTTACTACTTCTACTACCAGGGCAAGGTGAACGAGGCTCGCACGGTCTTTCAGGGGCTCTACGCCATCAACCCGATGGATCCGTACTTCGCGAAGGCGCTGGGCGTGGTGGAGATGGCGGCGGGGAACCCGGCAGGTGCGGTGGCGGCCTACGACGTGGCCCTCAAGATTGCTCCCCAGGATGCCGCGGCGTACCTCGGGCGGGCTGAAGTGAAACTGCTCCAGGGGCAAAAGGCGCAAGCGATGGATGATTTGAAGCGCGCGCTTCAGTTCTCCAAGCCCGAATCGGTCGAAAACATGAAGGTTTCCGCGATGATGGCGGTCCTCTCAAAGAAATAGGAAATGCGCACGAAACTGCGCGAGCAGGCCATGCGATAACTCTGCAACTGCTGGGGAATAATTCTCCGGCATCACACGAAAGAAGAGGCTCACAATGGGTGGTGCAATTAAGTCTATCGGCGGTGCTCTCGGTGGCATCATCAAGCAGGTTGCCCCGTCGATCCTCAAGGCGATCGCTGGCCCTGCGAGCAAGCTCCTCGGCGGTATCGTCGGCGACCTTTTCCAGAAGGGCGCTGGCTTCATCAAGAACGCGCTCGCTGCTTCCCCCCTGCCCGGTCCCGTCAAGGCGCTTGGTGAGAAGCTCCTCGGCGCCGGCCTCGAGAAGCTGACCCAGTTTGCTCAGGGCGGCATCGACAAGCTGATCCAGTCGCTCGGCGACATGGTCATGAAGCGTTTTGCCCCCGGCGTCGGCTCCGTCGCGCTGCCCGGCTTGAACAGCTCCGATCGGCAGGCGGCTATCGCGGCGAACAACCCGGCCAATGGTGCTCCGTCGCAGGTTCGGGCACAGCAGCAGGCTGGCGTCAACACGACGACGTCGAGTCCCGCGACCGGCAACACGCGCCCCTCCGGCACGTCGGGAAACGCCAACATGCCCCCCGTTCCTTTGAAGGGTGACGATGCGAAGAACGTGGACAAGCAGAACGAGTTCAACTCGGCCATGTTCGATTACCAGCAGGCGATGTCGAACATGAACAAGTACTGGGAAATGATGTCGACCGTGCAGAAGTCGCACGATTCGACCAAGGCCCAGCTGATCGGCAACCTGCGCCCCTAAGCTGAAACTCGAAGCTCAAATCTACACAGGCTGGGAACCTTCGGGTTCCCGGCCTTTTTTTTTGATGCCTCACGCGAACAGCTGTGGTGCAGTTCGCGCGTTTTGGATTCGAAACCACTCAGGGGAGACAGCACGATGAGCGAAGAGAAAAAGGAAGAGTCCACGGTTGCGTCAGGAATGATCCCGGGCATCGAAGTGGTCAAGGAAGCAACCCCCAACTGGGAGAAGCTTCTGTACACCCCTGAGCGCAAGGCTGCGTTCCAGAAAGGGGAGATGAACCTTCGCGACTACCACGCGATCAGCGGCCCCGAGATGCTGCAGATGGCGCTCATCGGTTTCCGGCTCTACGAGCAGGGCAAGTACAGCGAGGCGAAGACCATCTTCTCGGGTCTCATCTCGCTCGAGCCGACCGAGTCGTA
>JAYTAT010001047.1:0-6215 GCA_043737315.1 Archangium sp. | reverse complement strand
CGACTCGATGGCGGCGAGGCTCTCGGGGTCGGCCTCGCGGAAGTTGCCCAGCGTCTCCTTCGAGAAGACGACACCCCAGCCGAACGTGTCATCGGGCTTGTTCTTCTCGAACACCTCGATGTCCGCCTCGGGAAAGGACTTCTTCATCAACAAGGAGAAGTAGAGCCCTGCCGGGCCGCCGCCGATGCTCACGATGCGCATGCCGCGTCGTTTACTCCGTCAGCGAGGCGCGCGTCTCAAAGCGCCGGAGACGAACAGCAGGTTCAACACAGCGCACAGCCCAGCCCCCTCACTTCGGAGGTGGAGACCACCTGATGGGTGCCAGCATGCCGCACCTCTACTCCAGGCGGCGTGGTCTGATGGGGCCATGCACTCGTTGCTGCTGGCCCTGATGCTCTCGGCGGAACCCGCTCCTGCGCTGTCGTCGCTCTCGGGGCTCAACATCGGCGCGCTCAAGCCCTGGTTGATCGAGCAGCTGCCGTCGCTGGCTCAGTGTGTGCTCCCGGGGGTGAGCGAGGGCGATGATCTGGTGACGGTGCAGGCGCAGTTCGCGAAGGCGCCCGAGGTGTCGGTGCTCAGGGTCGAGTCGGCGGTGAGCGACGTGGCCTGCGTGCGCGGCGTGGTCGACCGCTGGAAGCGGGACAACAAGCAGCCTTCGGCGGGCCCGTTCAGCTTCAAGTACCGCTTCAAGCCGAGCGCGGCGCAGCGGGCGGCGGTGGTCAAGAAGGCGCAGGTGGCCTTCGCCGCCATGTGCCGATCGTTGCCCCAGGTGCTCACGCGCGAGAGCGTGAGGCAGGCCCTCGAGGATCTGCCGGTGGGAGCTCAGGTCGTGCTGGAAGACGCGGTGATGGACACCGAATCAGCGGCGGCTGACAAAGTCTCCGTGGCCTTGTCGCGGGCGCTGCGCGACGCGGCCCTCACCTTCAAGGCTGATCAGTGCATCCGATGACTAAGGCACCGCAGCCACATCAACGATCGCACGAAACAAAATCTCGAGCCCGCGGTGCACGTTCTTCACGCTGACCCGCTCATCGCGGCCGTGAAACGTGGCCAGCTCTTCGGGCGTGATGTCGAACGGCACGAACCCGTACGCCCGCGCACCCTTCGCCCGAGCGAGAATCGAATCCGTATATCCCGGTGAAATCACCGGCCCCGCGACCGCGTCATCGCGACCCTCGACGGCGTGCCGGGCGAGCGCATCGAAGAACGGGTCATCGGCCTCCGACACCGCGGCCTCGAATGACTGCAGCACCTCGAACTTGATGCCGGGCAGATCCTTCACGAGCGCCTCGAGCTCTTCCTGCATCGCCTTTGGCGTGGTGCCCGGCAGCAGCCGGCAATCCATGATGGCCGCGGCCTGCGAAGGAATGACGTTCGGCGCGCTGCCTTTGCCCTCGAAGCCGGTGATCTGGCACGTATCGGTCACACCGGCGCGCGTGGTGGGCTTTGCGAGCAGCTTCTTCATCGCAAAGGTGTCGACGAGCGAGGGGTGCTGCATCACGAAGCCGGTGAAGCCGCCGTTCTTCTCGCCTACCCGGCGCATCAACTCGTACATGGCGGGCTGAATGCGAGGCTTGGCCTGTCGCGCTGCGAGCTTCTCCATCGCCGCGACCAAGCGCATCGGTGCGCGGTTGTCGGTCGGCGTGCTGCCGTGACCCGCTTCCCCCTCAGCCGTGACGCGCAGCCACAAAATGCCCTTTTCCCCGACCGAGATGGCGAAGGCGGTCTGGTCTTCGGTGAAGAGCCCGCGAATGCCCATGCCGCCTTCGTTGATGACATGGCTGCATTGCAGTTCGTCCCACAACGGGCCCGTGACGAGCTTCATGCCGCCTTCGCCGACCTCTTCATCGGCGACCGCCAGCAGAATGACGTCGCGGTGCAGCGGCACGTTCTTACGAGACAGCCAGCGAAACACCTGCAGCTCCAGCGTGCCCATGCCCTTCATGTCGAGCGCGCCCCGGCCCCAGATCATTCCATCGACGAGGGCACCCGAGAGCGGACCTCGATCCTTCGGCCACAGCTCAGTCTCGGCGGGCACGGTGTCGATGTGCGAGAGCAGGCACAGCGGCTTCTCACCCGAGGGTTGGGTGGCCTTGAGCCGCGCGATGAGCGAACCGCGGCCGGGCGCGAACTCGTGCACCTGTGACTCGATGCCATCTTTGGCGAGCTCAGCCTTCAAGTACTCGGCGCCGATCGTCTCGTTGCCGGGCGGATTGATGGTGTCGAGGCGCAGGTAGCCGCGCAGCACTTCGACCGCTTCGTCGCCGGCCTTGGTGAAGTCGAGCCCCTCGACGTGCTTCTCGACCCCGGGGGGCGCGGTGTGGAGCGCGCGCGGTGCACCGGCGCACGAGAGCAGCAGCACGAGTGACACCTGAAGGATCCGCATGGTTGCGACTCGTATCATGGGCCGCTTTCGCTGTTGCCCGCGCCCGGTTCGGCTGAGACACATGCCGTACGATGCTCTCCACCGCCCAGCTCATCGGCGCCGCAGCAGCCGGACTGGTCGGCGGCCTGCTCTCCGGCTTCTTCGGGGTCGGAGGCAACATCATCCTGGTGCCCCTGCTGGGGCTGACGCTCGGTCTGAACCAGCACCAGGCGCAGGGTCTGACCCTCGCAGCCTTGCTCCCGCCGCTCGGAGCGCCCGCAGTCTGGCAATACCGCCGCGCAGGCGTGCCGCTGCTCTGGCCGGTGGTCGGCTTCGCGACCCTCGGCTTTCTTCCCGCAATTCCCATCGGCAGCCTGGCCGCAAACGAGCTCCCCGCAGCCGTGCTGCGCGGCATCTTCGCGGTGCTGCTGGTGGCGGCCGCCATCCGCACCTGGCGCAGCACGCCAGAGCAGCACGCTCAACCGCACCTCACCCAGCCACCCCGGGGCTACATCCCCAGCGCGGTGCTTTCAGGCGCTGCGGCCGGATTGGCTTCAGGCCTGCTCGGCATCGGCGGCGCGATCGTGTTGATCCCGCTGCTCACGCGGCGGCTGGGCATGAGCCAGAAGCAAGCCCAGGTCACGAGCCTCGCCATGTTGCTACCGCCCATCGCGCTGCCCGGGGTCTGGGTCTACGCGCGGGAGAGCGGGATCTTGTGGGGCTCGTTGCTCCCCGTGGCCTGCGGCTTCGTGCTCGGCGCGTTCCTCGGCGCAAAGCTCAACCAGGTGGTGAGCCCCGCGAGGTTGACGCGAGGCTTCTCTGTGCTCCTGCTGATCAGCGCGGTCGTGATGGTGATCACCGCCCTGCAGTGAAGCCCCTCTCCTTCGAGGAGAGGGTCAAGGCCTGGTCAAGGCATCGCCGTGAACGTGAGGTTGATCGCCCCGGGCGCGTTGATGGAATACGCCTTCACCACCACGAACACCGTCAGCGGGCCGGCGGTGGTGTTCTGCACCGTCAGCACCTCGGCACCCCCGTTGCCGAGGACGTCGACGCACACCGCCGCGGGCGCCGAACAGATGGGATACGACGCGAACAGCACCGGATCGAGATCCGCACCCACCGGCACGCCGTCGACCCTCAACGTCTGCATCACCGGAATGGTCACTTCGTAGACCACGTCGGCACCATTGACGTTCATGTTGGCGCCGCAGAGCACCATGATGTCGGCCCGCGCGTTGGTCAGGTCGACCGTGCGCATGGCGGTGCCCGCTGTGAGCGTGACCACTGCGGGCGCCGTGCATGAATCGTTGCTGGGAAACGGGATGGGTGCCTGAAGAGCCAGCTCGATGCCGAACTGGGCAGCCGCACCATTGGAACCGAGAATCACGTACCAGGTGCCCGCGGGCAGGTTGTTGCTGATCAACACCTCTGGATCCAACGAACCGGCGCTGTTGGAGCAACGCAGCTCGGAGGCCAGGTCAGTGCAAGCGGCTCTGAGCCCAAGCACTGCGTCTGAACTGCCGACGCCCGTCGCGGTGATCACCACGCGCTGCGGCTGGGTGGTGGTGAACTGGTAGACCACATCACCGCCAGAAAAAGGTGAGCAGTTGATCTCGTAGTCGGCGAAGGCGCCGGCGAGATCGATGGTCTGGCTCGTGTTCGGCACCAGGGTCGCCGGCGTCGCGCACGTGTCATTGATGGGCGGGAGCACGGGCGGCTCGAGCACGAGGGCGATGCCGAATTGACCTGCCGTCAGCGTGTACGCCGCGAGCACCACGTAGTACGTGCCTGCTGGAACGTTGAGCCGCGTGAGCACCTCAGTCGGCAAGACGGTGTCGATGCACCCGAGCTCGTTCGTGTCGTCGTCACACGGCGCACTTCGCAGCGAGATGACCGCGTCGGCACTGCCCGTACCCGTGGCGGTCACCGTGACCTTCTGCGCCATGGTGGTGGTGAACTGGTACACCACGTCGCCACCCGCGGGGCCGGAGCACGAGAACATGTAGTCGGACAACGCGGCGTTCGCGTCGACCATCTGGCTCACGTTGGGCACCAGGGTTGCGGGGTTCGCGCAGGTGTCGTTCATCGGCAGCGTCGTCGGGGGCGAGATGGTCACGGTGAGCGTGAAGGCACCGGTCGAACCGCCGTCGCCATCGACCACCAGGAAGTACGTGCCGGCCAGAACACGGCGCGCGGTGAAGGTACCCGCGGTACGATCACACCCGAGCTCGTTGCCAGCCCCGCCGACACCACAGGTGGTGGTGAGCGCGATGACCGGCGAAAGACTCGAGGTCGTGCCGGACACCACCGTCACCACCACGTCTTGCGGCTGCGTGAGGGTGAACTTGTAGAAGACGTCGGGCGCGAGCGCTGACGGCGCGCTGCAGGTGAGCGGCTGCCCTCCGGTGTCGTTGAAGGCGCCCGCGGTGGTTCCGGTGACCATCACCGTGCCGTTGGTGAAGGTGAGATTTTGCGCAGCGCTGCAGCTGTCGTTAGCCGGGCCTGCGACGGGGTCGACGAGCTCGAACCGAACGTCGTAGGTGCCGTCACCCGTCGCGTCGTTGGCGTAGTTCTCCAGCAGCACGTACCAGGTGCCTGCTGGCAAGCGGTCCATGGTCAGCACCTCGGGGCCGGTGACGTTGTCGGCGCACGCCACCTGGTTGAAAAGTGCGCAGGGCGAGTTCACCAGCGCGAGCACGCCGTCCTGAACGTTGGCTGACGTGTCGGTGGCCGTGACGATGAGCCCCCTGGGCTCGGTGAGCGTGATGGCGAACACGAGGTCGTTGCCGCCACCCGTTTGGGTGTTGCACACCGCCTTGTACTGATTGCTTGCTGCGGCGAGGTCGACGCTGACCGTGGTGGTGGTGCCTCCATCGAACGTCACGGGGATCGCGTAGGTGCAGATGTCGCCGGCTATGAACACGCCGCCATCATCAAAGGGATCGACCACCGCCGGGCCCGCGTCGACGCCGCCGTCGGTGGGGTTCACACCGCCACCGCCGCCCATCGCGCCACCGCCCGTCCCGCCGCCTCCACCGATACCGCCGCCGCCGCCGCCGCCTCCGACGTTGACCGTCTCGCACGCGTCGCTGACGGGGTTGCACACACTGCCCGCACTGCAGCCCGTGTCCTTGCACCCCTTTTTCACAGCGGGGCCGCACGCGGCGAACAGAACGATCGGGAGGGAGAGGAAGAGGATTCGCTTCATAAAACGGACCCTAGTTCCAATTAAGGACGGTGCGCGACCTCGATGAGGACTGGTCGACCCTGGTCAGCTCACCATCGCGTGCGTGGCCAACACCGAGGATGACGGCGAACTCGACGTGCTCTTCGTGTCGTCTGCGAATCGTTTCGAAGGGATCGACGGAGAACAGCTGAACCTTGCGCAACGCCCAGATCTGCAACACCACCAGGTACTCAGCGCGCGCGGGTGATGCGGCCGGCGACGTCGAAGCCGCCTTCGCTCGCTTGCACGCGCACCACGCGGATGCTCGCCTCGAGCGCCGTCGGGCCGGACATCGTGACCTGCATGTCGGCGCCCACGACCGGCTCCATCGCGGCGTGAAAGAGCAGCCCGCGGCCCGAGAGGTTCCTGCCTTCACCTTCGAATGCGACCCCGCTCTCGAGATCCACGACGGAAAGAGAGGCGTCTTCGAGGTGCTGGCGATCGTCTTGGCGCTGTTCGGTCATCACGGCTCCGCTTGAGGGCGCTTCATCGCGCAACAGGTACGTTACGGGGCTGGGACGGTTGGTCAAAAAAGCCGTCGCACGAGGACTACTTCGCTTTACCGTTGCCGCTGTTGGTACCGCTGCCTCCGTTACCGTTGCCGTTGTTTCCCGTACCTTGATT
>JAYTAT010001046.1:0-6220 GCA_043737315.1 Archangium sp. | reverse complement strand
CTGGCGTGGGCACGCTGCGCTGACACGTTTCGCGGGGCAGAAATCTATGCCACGTAGGGTGCGTGTCCGACTTCGAGAACCGGCTCCAGAAGAACGCGAAGCAGCGCTTCAAGTGGGCCGAGCGCGAGAAGGTCACCGCCTTTCGCGTCTACGACCTCGACATGCCTGAGTGGCCCTTCGCGGTCGATTGGTACGACGGCTTTGCGCACGTGATGGAATACCCGCGCCGCAAGCAGGTCCGCGACGGTTCGATCGACGAGGCGCGCACCGAAGTGGTGCGCGCTACCGCGGCGGCGCTTCAGGTCGTCCCCGCGAAGATCTTCACCAAGACCCACGAGAAGCGGCCCTGGGGGCGCGGTCAGTACGAGCGCCTGGGCACCACCTCGACCCTGGTCAACGTGAAGGAGCACGGGCTCACCTTCGAGTGCAATTTGTCGGACTACCTCGACACGGGGCTCTTCCTCGATCACCGCGTCACGCGCGCCCGGGTGCGGCAGGAGGCCAGGGGCAAACGCTTCTTGAACCTCTTCGCCTACACCGGTTCGTTCACCGTGCACGCGCTGGCGGGCGGCGCGGCGGAGACCACCACGGTCGATCTCTCGAACACCTACTGCGAGTGGGCCGAGCGCAACTTCAAGCTCAACGGCTTCGCCGCGTGCGACAAACACCGGGTCATCCGCGCCGACGTGCTGGGCTGGTTGGAAGACGCGCGGGGCCCATTTGATTTGATCGTGCTCGACCCGCCGAGTTTCTCCTCATCGAAAAAAATGGGGCGGCGCTTCGAGGTGCAGCGCGATCACCGCTGGCTCATCGAACACGCGCGCGGGCTGCTCTCGCCCACAGGCACGCTCTACTTTTCCACCAACTTCCTGGGCTTCGAGCTCGACGCGCGCTTCAACGATGCGCAGCCGCTCGACTCACTTCCCGGGGACTTTCGGCGGTCCGTTCATCAGTGCTGGCGGCTCGCCGGCCCGGTTGGCGTCGCGGATGGCGTTGATCGTTCTCCAGCCCGCCCAGCCCGCGATCACGAACACCGCCACGACCAGCACCCATCGAAGCGTCGATGAGTCTTCTGCAGGGGGCGAGGCCCAGGTGCTCAGCCCCAACGCCCCGCTGACCGCGCCGTACTCACCGGCGTACCGTGCCATGCGCAGGTACTCCTCGAGCAGCAACGAGAGGGTGGTGAGCGTCGCGGCGTCACCTCGTTGAGGGTCGGTCAGGCGGCCTTGTACGGACTGGGCGACCTCGGCCAACGACGTCACGACGTCTTCGACCAGGCCGGTCTTGTCGAGCAGCGGAACCCGAACGTCGAGACCCTTCACCTGGCCCTCTTCGAGGAGCGGCTCGATGGTGACCTCTCCGCCAGAGAGCTTCCACAGGCCGCGGCCCTCGGGGCTGAGCACGGCCCCCCGAGCGGTGAGCGCCGTCACCAACGCGGCGATGGGCGCGGCCTCACCCGGAGTGCCCGCCTGAAGAAGCAGATCATACGTGTGCGCCACCTCGGCAGCTTACCGCCGTGGCGCGTGCGGTGGTTGGGTAAGGCTGTCAGACTCTCGAGCATGTCGCTGCGTCTGGGGCCGATGACCGTGCACGCGCTCGTCGAAGGACGTCTTGCCCTCGATGGGGGCGCGATGTTCGGGGTGGTGCCGCGCACGTTGTGGGAGCGCCGCTTTGCCCCTGATGATCGCAATCGAATCTCGCTCGTCACCCGCTCGATGCTGGTGGAGGTCGGCTCGAAGCGCATCTTGGTGGATCTGGGCATGGGCTCCCGGTGGGACGGAAAACACCGGGCGATGTACGGCCTCGATCACGGTACCCACGGGCTCGACACCGCGCTGGCCCAGGTGGGGCAAACGCGGGCCGACATCACCGACGTGGTGCTCAGCCACCTGCACTTCGACGTGGCCGGTGGCACCACCCGCGAAGAAGGCGGCGAGTTGCGGCTGTCATTCCCCAGGGCCACCGTGCATTTGCAACGCCGCCAGTGGAAATGGGCCCACCAGCCCGCCGAGAAAGACGCCGGCAGCTTTCGCAAGGACGACTTCGCGTTGCTGGAGCGCAGCGGCCTGCTCCACCTGCTGGAAGGCGCCACCGAACTCTGCGCAGGGGTGAACCTGTTCGTCAGCGAGGGCCACACGGTGGGCATGCAGCTGGTGCGGTTGGAAGCCGAAGATCAGACCCTGGTGTTCTGCGCCGACCTGATTCCCACCACAGCGCATCTGCGCGCGCCCTGGGTCAGCGCCTCCGATCTCTACCCGCTGACGACGATCGAGGAGAAGCGGCAGCTGCTCGCTCAGGCAGTGGAAGAGGGCTGGCAGCTGTTCTTTGCCCGCGACCCCCACGTGGCCATCTGCACCGTGAAGGACGATGGGAGTGGACAGGTGGTCGTCGATCGGGTTTTGGCCCCGGCGTGACGACCCCGATCAATCCCACCGTTCGCATCACCAGGAAGGGCGTCGACCGTTGGAAGGCCGGCCACCCGTGGATCTACGCGGCTGACGTCGAGCCGGCCCCCGCTTCGCTCACCGGTGGCGAGGTCGTGCGCGTCGAGGATCAACGCGGCTGGTTCATCGGCCTCGCCTTCTATTCCAAAGAGTCGAAGATCACCCTGCGTTGGCTGTCGTGGGAAGACGTGGCGATCGATCGCGACTTCTTCAAGGCGCGCCTGCTGGCCGCCGATGCACTGCGCCAGCGTGCGTGCCCTGACGAGACGACCTACCGGGTGGTGCACGGCGAGGCCGACCTGCTGCCGGGCCTGGTGGTGGATCGGTTCGGCGACTACCTGTCGGTGCAGTTCCTCCACAAGGCGACGGAGCACCGCAAGGAGCTGCTGGCGGATCTGCTCACCGAGCAGTTCGGCTGCAAGGCGATCATCAACCGCAGCGACGCCAACGTGCGCAGGCTCGAAGGGCTCGAGCCCGAGAAGGGCGTGCTGCGCGGCGAATTTCCCGGCCCCGTCACGTATCGCGAAGGCCATGTGACGCTCGAGGTGGATCTGCTCACCGGGCAGAAGACGGGCGCCTTCCTCGATCAGCGCGACAACCACGTGATGGCCAGCGAGTGGGCCTTCGGTGAGGCGCTCGACTGTTTCAGCTACGTGGGCGGCTTTGCGCTGCAGATGGCGCTCAAGGCAAAGCAGGTGACCGCGGTGGAGATCTCAGACGCCGCGTGCGCTCAGATCACCGCGAACGCCGAGCGGAACAAGCTGACCAACGTGACGGTGGTCGCGGCCAACGCCTTCGACTTTCTGCGCGACACGCTCGATGAGGGGAAGAAGTTCGACACCATCGTGCTCGACCCGCCTTCGTTCGCGAAGAACAAGGGCGCGCTCGAGGCGGCGATCCGCGGGTACAAGGAGATCAACCTGCGGGCGATGCAGCTGCTCAACCCGGGCGGGATCTTGATCACCGCCAGCTGCACGTACCATGTGGCCGAAGAGCGCTTCGAGGAGATGCTCGACTCAGCCGCGGCCGATGCGAAGCGACGGGTGCAGATCGTCGAGAAGCGGGGCGCGGGCAAGGATCACCCGGTGCTGCTCAGCTTGCGTGAAACGCGCTACCTCAAGTGTTTCGTGCTGCGCGTGCTCTGAAGCTTCAAGTGTGAATCGCGGCCGGCAGCGAAGAGCTCCGGCGCAGTGCCAGGAACAACGCGAGCAACAACATGTACGCGACCGGCAGTGCGAAGAGGAGGCCCACCACGCACGCGAAGATGCCGGCCATCGTCACCAGGCCCGCAACGAACGAGTACCCGAGCGTGCGCAGGCGCTGCCCCTCACCGAGCATCCACGCGCGCTTGAGCGCCTCCACCGGGCCGCACTGACCGACGATCAGCTCGGGCAGGCCGAACAGGCTCAGCGGCAGGAGCACCACCATCGCCACCATGAAGATCATCACGCTCCCCCCGAGCAACCCGAACAACGCAGGGTTTGCCAGGCGCTCGGCCCGGAACTCAGACAGGTGGCTCCAATCGACGCCGATCAACCGGGCCCCGACCGCTCCGACGATGCCGAAGTAGATCAAGGTGGGCACGGTCACGACCAGCAGGAGGATGATCTGCATCACCAGGTACTGGGGCAACAGATGAAGCTGGCTGAACATGCGCGAGAGATCGGCCTTCTTGCCCACCAGCACGTCGATGAGCAGGCGGTAGAGCCCGACCAGCGCCACGCCCTGTACCGCCACGTTCACGAGGGTGCCCACGATCTGGCTCAAGACCAGGTTCGCCGCAAAGCCGCTCAGGTTTCGCAGGGGGTTCGCCGGGTCGAACTCGAGCCCGATGAGGGAGGTGATGATGCCGCTGATGACGTTGGCCACCAGCCCTCCGCCGAAGACGAACCCGAAGAAAATCAAGACGCCCACCACGCACATGGCCAGCTCGCGCTGGAAGCTGCCGGTGACGTGACTCCACAACGTGCTCAGGTCGGCGTTGCCGTCATACGGAAAGGCGACGGGGTTCAGTTGCCGGCAGGTCGGGCATTGGGTCTCGGTGCCGTTGGCCGCGCAGAGAGCGCACATGAAGTTGCCGCACCGTGCGCACACGAAGTTCGCGCTGATGCCGGCATGAAGGGCACACTGCGCTCCACCGGCTTGAGCCCCACTGAAACCTGGTTGCATGAACCCGAAGCTAACTGACGAAGAACGCACCGAGGCAGAAATCAAGGTCGCCTGGCAACGGGCGGCCACCGAGACCCGCGCGGTCTTGCGGCAGGGCAGCGCGGCGTGGGCGAAGCATTCGTGTCCCGGTACGGCAGAGTGTTGTCAGCTGGCGACGACGAAGCGGCCGCCGTGGTTGTGGCCCAGTGAGTGGAAGGTGCTCGAGGCACGGCTGGCGCGCGATCGGCGGGCGTTGCCCACGGCGCGGGCGGATGGCGGGTGCCCGTTTCTCGATACCGGGGGAAAACGGTGCACCGTGTACGAGGACAGGCCGCTGGGCTGCCGGACGTTTTTTTGTCAGCGCATCGTGGGGCCCAGCACGCTTCCGGCGGATCTGACCAATTCGCTCCTGGAGCGCCTGAGGGCTCTGAACCTGGCCGTCGATGATCTCGCCGAGCCGCGATCCATCCTGGAATGGTTTGCCCGCTCCCTGAGCTCAGGGTGATGACGGACCTGGTTACTTCGTGGGCCAGGTGCCCGGCGGCACCATGATAAGCCCCGAGTTCCAGCCGAATTTCTCGAGCGGCATCTGCTCGATGGCCCGGTTCGAGTCGGGCATCTCAGCCCAGTGGAACTCGTTCACCTGACCCTGACGGCCGACGAAGGTGTGCATGCCGCCCTTGGCCAGACCAAAGAAGAACGGCACCTCGCGCAGACGCTCGATGCCCGACATGTCTTTGGTGGTGCCCTTGCCGTCGGTGGGCCGGTAGTTCGTGACCTGCGCGTCGACCGCCACGCCGTAGTAGCCCTTGCCGCGGCCGACCTGCACGGCCGAGAACGAGTGTTCGGCGTTGCCGTCGGCCGGGTTCTTCGCGTCGGGGTTCCAGTAGATCGACTGCCAGCCGTCCTTCTTGAGCTCCTTGGCGAGCTCGGTGCCCTTCGAGCCGTTGGCCACCACGTGGCGCTGAATCTCGGCCCAGCGCTCCGACTTGCCGGCCGCCGCGTAGGCCGCGCCGACGTTCTCCATCGCCCAGCCGATGCAGCTGCTTTCTTTCACGCTGGCGGCCGACGGGGGCGTGACGCCCGGCCTGGTGTTGTCCTTGATCCACTGCTCCTTTTCAGGAGCGCTCATCTTCTTCCACGCCGAGTGGTCACCGAAGTACCTGCCGATGCCGGTCTTCTCGATGCCGTCGGCGTGCTGCTTCATGCGCAGCTCGATCGACTGCGCTCCACCGGCGGCCAGCTTTGCTCCGAAGTCCGTGGGGCGCTTGGTTGCGCCGACCTGCGCGGTCTTCGTGGTGTTGCCGGTGGCCTGCCAGCCCGGCACGCCCGAGGGCGTCTGCGGCGCGGTGGGCGTCTGGCCATTTGCGCCTGGAATCGTGAGGGTCCAGCCGACCTGAATCGCGTTCGGGTTGCTGGCCAGCTTCGGGTACCTGCCGGCGTTGGCCTCGACGAGCGCCGCCACGCTCACGCCCGCACGCTGGGCGACCCGCGAGAGCGAGTCACCGGCCTTGATGGTCACCAAGGAAGGAGTGCTCGAAGGAAGCGGGCGTGACGGAACAATCGGCGATTCGATGCGGCCAGGCATGCGGGCTCCGGGAAAGGGTCGAACGTTCAAAACGCTACTT
>JAYTAT010001045.1:0-2483 GCA_043737315.1 Archangium sp. | reverse complement strand
GAGATCGCCGTGGGCTCGTTGAAGATCGGCGTGGTGGCGACTCCCGGTCACACGCATGACGCGATCTGCCTGGTGCTGCCGGGGCGGGTGCTCACAGGGGACACGTTGTTGATCGGCGGCGTGGGCCGCACCGATCTGCCCACCGGCAATTCGACCTCTTTGTTCGAGAGCCTGCAGAAGTTGCTCGCTTCGTTGCCCGACGACACCCTGGTGCTGCCGGCGCACGACTACGAAGGCCGGCAGGCGAGCACGCTGGGGCGTGAGAAGAAGCAGAACCCCCGACTGCAACCCAAGAGCGCGCAGGAGTTCGCCGACGCGATGGCCGCGGGCCAGGTGGGCATGCCTCCTCCGTCGAATTTGCGTGAGGCGCTGAACACCAACTTGAAGTGTCTTTGATCGGGTTCTTCGCGGGGCTGGGTGTGGGCGTGGTGCTGTCGGTGCTCGGCGCGGGCGGCAGCTTGTTCATCGTGCCGGTGCTGGTGTTCGTGCTGCACCTGCCGGTCTCTCAGGCCACCGGCACCTCGTTGGTGATCGTCGGCGCGGCGGCTTTGGCTGCGGCGTTCGGGCATGGCCGCAAGGGCAACATCATCCCGAAGGTGGCGGTGGTGTTCGGTGGTGCGGCCGCCCTCGGTGCGTTCTTAGGCTCGGCGCTGCACGGGTTGGTCTCTGAGCAGACGTTGACCGTGTTGTTCGCGGTGGTTCTGTTCGTCGCGGCCGGCCGCATGGTGTTCGGAAAGCAGGTCGACCCAAACGTGCTTCGGCCGGCGCGGGTCGCGGTGTTGTTGCCGTTGGGGGGCGCTCTGGGCGTGCTGTCTGGTTTTCTGGGCGTGGGCGGCGGGTTCTTGATGGTGCCTTCGCTCAATGTGGCCGCCGGGCTCACCGTGAAGCAGTCGATTGGCACTTCGCTCGCGGTGATCTCGGTTTCGTCGCTCGCGGGCGCGCTGGGTCACGCGATGCACGGGCAGGTCAGCCTGGGGCTGATCGGCACTGTGGGTGGTGGCGCGGTGCTGGGTGCCCTGGGCGGAGCGCCGCTCTCGGGGCGACTTCCTGAGCGGCCTCTTCGACTCGGGTTTGCCGGGTGCGCGGTGACGGTCGGGGTGATTTTATTGGCCCAGGCCGCACTGGGGTAGGCCCTCACCCCGACCGCGTTGCCGATTTTCAGGTCGCTTCGGCAGGCACGTGAGCGCCCTTGGGGATCACCACGATGCCGCTCTCGGTCACGTGGAACCGTTTGCGATCTTCTTCGAGGTCGACGCCGATCTTCGTGCCCGGGGGAATGGTCACGTTCTTGTCGATGATCGCCTTGCGGATGTCGCAGTGGCGGCCGATCTCCACGTTCTCCATCAAGATCGAATCCGTCACGGTCGACCACGAGTTCACGCGCACGCGCTGTGAGAGCACCGAGCGCTCCACCAGGCCGCCCGAGATGATGCAGCCTTCGCTCACCAACGAGTCGAGCGCCCGGCCCACGCGCTTCTGCGGAAGATCGTTGAACACGAACTTCGCCGGCGGCAACGAGGTGTTCGCCGTCACGATGGGCCACTGCGAGTTGTAGAGGTTGAAGATCGGCTCGACGGCGATCAGATCCATGTTCGCCTGGAAGTACGCGTCGAGCGTTCCCACGTCACGCCAGTAGCCGCGCTCACGTTTGCCCAGGCCAGGCACCATGTTCAGCTGGAAGTCGTAAGCGAAGACCCGCGCGCGCTTGTTGAGCGAGGCGAGGATCGACTTGCCGAAGTCGTGCGACGAGTTCTCGAGCTTCGCGTCGTTGACCACTTCACGTACCAGCGTCTCGGTGTTGAAGATGTAGTTGCCCATCGACGCCAGGCAGCGGGTCGGGTCGCCCGGCATCGGGGGTGGGTTCTTCGGCTTCTCGAGAAAGCTGCGCACCTCGCCATCGGGGCCGACGTCGAGAATGCCGAACTCGCTGCCCTGCTCGATGGGCACCGGCAACACCGCCACCGTGGCGTCGGCGTTGCGCTGCTTGTGGAACTCGAGCATCTGCGCGACGTCCATCTGGTAGACGTGATCGGCGCCGAAGACGAAGACCGTGTCGGGGTTCTCATCGGTGATGAGGTTCAGGTTCTGGAAGATCGCGTCGACCGAGCCTTTGTACCAATCGCCGCCCGTTCTCATCTGCGCAGGCACCGTCTCGCAGAAGTGACCCAGGAACGCGGTCATGCGCCACGTGCGCGAGATGTGATTGTTGAGCGAGTCTGACTTGTACTGCGTCAACACCTTGACCTTGTAGATGCCCGAGTTGACGAAGTTCGAGAGACAGAAATCGATGATGCGGTAGCGGCCACCGAACGGCACGGCGGGTTTGGCGCGTTCCCGGGTGAGTGGTTCGAGGCGCGTACCAGCGCCACCAGCGAGGACCATCGCGAGCGTTCGAGCAGTCATGAAGGTGATGCTAGGACCAGCCGCATGACTTGGCGATTGCTTCTCTTGTTGGCTGCGGGTCCCCAGATTTCGGTATCGCC
>JAYTAT010001044.1:0-6225 GCA_043737315.1 Archangium sp. | reverse complement strand
TCGCGCTGAGCCGCCTGCATGGGTGACTCGCCTGCGTCCACCCTGCCCGTCACCGGCTGCCAGAAACCACCGCGAGCTGAGGTCCGCTCGAGCAACAGCACCCGCCCATCTTCGCGCGTCACCACCACCGAGACCGTGCGCCGGGGTTCTTCTGCCGCGGTCACCTCGCACTCGAACACCTCGCGAAAGTGATGAACGATGCAGTCCTCGACCTCTGCCACGGGCACGTCGCGCTCGAGCTCAACGCCCATCGAGGTGACGCCCGCTTCTTTAATGCCGCACGGCACGATCAACTCGAAGTGGCTCAGGTCGGTGCGCACGTTGAGCGCGAAGCCGTGCTTGGTGTACCAACGCGACAGGTGCACGCCCAGCGCTGCAATTTTGCGTGGGCCACCTCGCCGGCTCTTCGCCACCCAGACGCCAGGCCACTGCTCGATGCGGGTCGCGGTGATGCCCCAGTCGGCCACGGTGCGAATCATCAGCTCTTCGATCGCGCGCACGTACTTCCGAACATCCTGCCGGCCCGGCCCGAGATGAAGCAGTGGGTAACCGACGATCTGCCCGGGCCCATGGTACGTGACGTCGCCTCCCCGATCGGTCTCGAACACCTCGACCCCAAGCGCGTCGAGCTGAGGTTTCGGCGTGAGAATGTTGTTTGCCTTCGCGCCACGGCCGAGCGTCAGCACGGGCGGGTGTTCGAGGAGCAACAACGTGTCGGGCACTTCGCTGGCACGGCGGGCTTCCTGAAACTGCCGCTGCAACTCGAGACCGTCGGGGTACTCGACGCGGCCCAACCGGTGCCATTGCACGGGGGGATTCACGGGCCGTATTTCCCTGGAGGAATTCGAGCGATCAACGTGGCCAGCTCGTGCACGCCCCGCTGTGCCCGCATGGAAAGCGAGACCAGCTGGGTCAACGCGCTCTCGGGCAGCCACACGCCCCGGGCTTCGGCGATCGCCTGCGCGAGCGAGACGAGCTCTTCCGGATGGGGCGGCGAAAAGGGGATCACCGCGTCGACGCGCGCGAGCACCCGCGGTGAGAGCTGCGGCACCGACTCGACCAGGCAGGCCGTGTCATGGAGCAGCTCTTCACCGTGTTCACCCTGCAGCACCAGCGCAGGTGGGGGCACCGCGGCGCGCACCACCAGAAAGGCGCTGCGGTCCGAAGGCTCGAGCCACCGCAGCAGCTCTTCTTCTTCGTCGAGGGTGAGCGGCCGGGTGATCTCGAGCTGCCGCAGATCGGGCTGCGACCCCAGCGACTGCAACCACCTCGACTTTCCCGTGCCTTCGGGACCAATCACCAGCGCCAGCTGCGAGCGGCTGCGGGTGAACCGCGCGCGCGCCCTGCGTTGAGCGGCGAGCTCGAAGGCCAACGCTTTGACTTCCCACGGGCTGCTGACCTGCGGCGCCGACGTCGCCCCCAGCAGCGTGCCCGAGATGCCCAGGCAAGCTGCGCACAGGTAGGCCCCCGCGGGCCCTGCCACGAGCGCCCCCACCTCAGCCTTGGGTTTGCAGCAGAACGAGCACCACGCGTCGAGCGAGGGGTCGGCGAGCTGAGGCGCGCGCTGTTCGACCAGCATGCGCCCTTCGCTGACCTCAGCGACCTCGGGGGTCGGCTCATCATCCTGGTCGAAGCCGAAGACGTCCTCACCCGACTCTTCTTCGTCCGTCACGCCTTCGACGCGCCGGGCTTGCCTCAACATCTGCGCCGCCCGCTTGAGCATTTGCCGATCGCGGTACCAGGCGGCAGCAAGGCGCAAGAGGCGAACCGCCTCCTCCGTCTTGCCGCGTCGTTCGGCGTCTTGCGCGTCACTGAGTAACCTTCGGATCTCCGACATCTGGTGCCGACACCGTAGCCGTCAGCCGCCTTGTATGCAGCGCGTCAGCGCGCCATGAACCCCGCAACCGTGAAGAGCCAGAGTCGTTGGGAGCAGCTCTCAGAGGGAATACCACGCCCGTTCTGGGCGCTGCTCCTCGGCACCTTCATCACCAAGGCCGGCAGCTTCGTCATGCCGCTGCTCTTCGTATACCTGACCCAGGCGCGGGGGCTCTCGCTCCCGCTGGCTGGCGCGATCACCTCGCTTTACGGCCTCGGCTCGCTGGGTGGCTCGCTCATCGGAGGGGTGATGGCCGACCGCTTCGGCAGGCGCTTCACCATGTTGACCTCGCTGCTCGTCGGAGCGGCGTTCCTTCTGGTGCTGGGGCTTGCAGTCGAGCTGTGGCAGGTGGCGTTCGCGACGTTCCTGATGGGGTTGACCGCTGACGCGTACCGGCCCGCGAGCCAGGCGCTGGTGGCCGACATCGTGCCGCCCCGGCACCAGATGAAGGCGTTCGGCATGCAGTACTGGGCCATCAACCTGGGGTTCACCTTCGCCAGCGTGATCGGCGGCTTCATGGCGAAGCGGAACTTTGGGGCGCTCTTCATCGGCGACGCGATCACCACGTTGATCCTCGCGTTCATCGTGTGGCGCGCGATCCCCGAGAGCCGGCCTGAACCGAGCAAGGACCCACAGCATCCGCCTGCGGGCGGTCATGCGCTCACGCCGTTCACCGATTCCAGATATGCGCCGTTTCTGCTGCTGAACTTTCTCGTGGCGTTGCTGTTTTTTCAGCACCTCTCGTCGCTGCCTGAAGACATGCGCCTCAAGGGCCTGAGCACCGAAGAGTTCGGCTTGAGCATCGCGGCGAACGGGCTGCTCATCGTGCTGTTCCAGCCCCTGGCCACTCGCTGGGCGTCGCGCTACCCGCGCGCGCGGGTGCTGGCGGTCGCCGCTGCGCTCACCGGCCTGGGCTTCGGGCTGACCACCTTCGCGACCAGCCTGCCGACGTATGTGCTCACGGTGGCCGTGTGGACCTGGGGCGAGATCCTCTTCTCACCGGTCAACGCGAGCATCGTGGCCACGCTCTCGCCCACGCACCTGCGCGGCCGCTACCAGGGCGCGTTCACCATCACCTGGAGCACCGCTGCGATGCTCTCACCGCTGATCGGCTCGTCGCTCATTCCGGTCATCGGTCATCGGGCGCTCTGGTTCGGGTGCTTCGGTGTGGGTCTCGTCGTGGCGGTGGCACATCTGACCTTCAGTGCGCGAGCGCTGCCGAAAGAAGCCGTGACGGAGTAAGACACCCGACGTGATGAACGTCGCCGCTTATGCCCTTTGCCTCGCGCTCAGTCAGGAGCCCGAGGTGACCCCTCCGGAAACGGCCCCTGCACCCAGCGCGGAAGGTCAACCTGCCGCGGCGCCCGCGGCGCCTTCGGGCCCCGCTCGTCCCAAGGGGGCTGATGAGGTCAATCGGTTGCTGGCCAAGCTGCCGACCATGAAGCCCGAAGAACGCAATGCATTGCTGGAGGCGCTGGCGAAGCAGTACGGCCAGGCGGAGTCGAGCCCGGTGCTGCCCGGCAATGACATCGATCTGAATAAGTATCTGGGGCTGACCGCGGCTCAGCAGGTCGAGGTCGTGGCGCGCGGGTTCTTTCTGGATCTGATCGCGGCGGATACGGGGAAGCTGGTCGCTCGCGCGGGTTACCCGTTCTTCATGGAGGCGCGGCGGATCGATCGCCCTGAGGAGCTGCGGACTCAATGGGGGAAGAGCCTTCGTTCGCGCCGGGCGGATTTGCTGAAGTTGTATTCGCTCGAGGTGCTGCTGCCGGCCGACATGGAAAAGAAGTACGGCAAGCCGCCCGCGAGGTTGAGCAGCTGGAGCTGGCGGGCACCCAATACGTACGTGGCCGTGGGGAACCTGTCAGGGCATGCGACGGTGCTGGTGCTGCACCAGGCTGGCGCGGCGTGGCAGGTGGTTGGGTTTCACGATTAAGAAAACCCCGGCGCTCTGGTGAGCACCGGGGTTTCTTTGTGAGGCCCAGAGGGGGGGGGTGAGTTACTTCTTCTTCTTGTCGGCCACCGGGTTGATCTCTTCTTCAGGGCGAATCGAGTCTTGCGCGCCCTTCCAGGTCTCGCCGGCGCCCATCTTCCACGCAGCAGGCACCTCGCCCTTCCACGCGTAGGTCGCCGTGATGTCGCCGCCGGTGGTGCTGCGCGCCGAGATCGTCCACTCGATGTCTGCGGTCTTCACCTCGGCCGGCAGCTTGTCGATGTCGTAGTGACCGAGCACCGTCATCGGGGGGAAGAACTTCACGAAACGATCAGGCCAGTCGACGCGGCTGTCCGGGCCCCCTTCGCCGGGGATCTCGCCGATGAGCTTCTGCTTCTCGTCGTACAGCTTCCAGTTGAACTTGAAGCTCGCGTTGACGGTCACGCGGGTGATGTTCTTGTCATCCGTGCGCGAGTCGCGGGGCAGACCCCAGACCACCAACGGAATGTGGATGCGGCCGTCAGGGCCCGTGTCAGCCGAGAGGAGGTCGAGGCGGATGCCCTTGTCGGTCGAAGTCCACCAGGGCGAGTAGGCGCCGTTCTTGTTGAGCAGATCGAAGACGTTGCGCGTGTACGCGTAGACCTGTTTCTTCTTGTCGTTGCCCGTGCCGTCGTCGTCCTTCTTGTTCTTGGCGGAGCGCTCATCGAGCTCCTTCAAGTAGTCGTCGAAGTCGCGGTTGCCACCGTGCTGATTGAAGTGCTTGGTGACCTCCTTGAAGTACCAGCTCATGAACGTCTGCTGCTCGTCGATGTAGAGCTTCTGGTCCGGAATCACCCGGAGCCAGGCAGCGCGCTCGAGGTACTCGGCGCGAATGCGAGCCACGTTCAAGTCGCGCGCCGACTCAGCGGTCTTCGCGTCCCACTTCCGCATCGCAAACACGATGCTGGTGGACACACCCAGGACGGCCACGATGATCCCGAAATATCGCTTCATGAAGGCGGGCTTTTAGGCGCTCGCCCGCCGCAAGTCACTTCTTCCCGAGTTGGGCCTTCACCGCCTGGAGAGATGCCACCCCCAGCTCGGTCCCCCCCAGCTGTTCGGCGGCGATGAGCGTCGTCACGTCGTTGATGCGCTGCGAGTTCGCCGGGTGCGTGGAGAAGAAGGTCATCACCGGGCCGGTGTCGCCGTACTTCGCCTTGAGCTTTTCGAAAAAAGTCGCCAGCCCGCGCGGGTCGTAGCCAGCTCGCGAGGCGTAACGGGCCCCGTATTGGTCGGCCTCCAGCTCCATGTCGCGGCCGTAGGCGAGCTGGGCGCCCTTGCCCGCCAGCCCCGCCCCGAGCTTGGCGATCTCGTTGGAGTTCTTGCCCAAAGCCATGTCGATTACGGCCTGAAGCCCGTTGGCCGCCACCAACTGCCGCGCCGTGTGCCGGGCCACCACGTGCCCGATCTCGTGGCCCATCACGCCGATCACCTCGGCCTCGTTGTCCGCCGCGAGCAACAGGCCGGTGAAGACATAGATGCGCCCACCCGGGGTGGCGAAGGCGTTGACCGTGTTCGGGTCGTCGATCACGAAGGTGCGCCACTCCACCGGGCGCTCCTTATTGGCCTCGGTGGTCAGCTTGCGGGCGATCTGTTCCACGTAGAGCTCGACCTGCGGGTTCGTGAGGAACTTGATGTTCTGCTTCTTGAGCTCCTCGTGCACCTGGAAGCCCAGCTGGAACTCCTGGTCGTCGGAAATCAGGGTGCGGGCCACCGCCTTCTCGGTGTCGCGGCGCTGCACGGAGGTGCAGCCGGCCAGAGCAAAAACCATCAGGGTCAGAAACGAAGATCGGAGCATTGACCATTCATAACAAACGCGGGCACTTACGCGCCTTTCTGTTTTGGGGCCCCGGTGTGTCCATTTTGGCGAACCCGATGTTCGACTGGAGCGACCGATGAAGAAACTGATGCTGGGCGCAATGCTGACGATCTTGAGCGCGTGTGGCGCCGACCGGGCCGACGGGTTCCGCCAGGGTGTGCCCCACGCAGAAGACGTCTCGCTCAAGCTGCCCGGCCGCAGTGCGCAGCCGTTGACCGGCGAAGGCACCCGGCGCGATGGGCTCGAAGGACAGCTGTCTGACTTCTACCGCATGACGCGCGACGTGACGGTCTTCGTGAACAGCGGCACCGCAGCGACACTCACGCTGGTGGAGAAGATCGTGCAGTACCCCGCCACCACCGTGAACGACGAATCTGCGGTGTGGGGCCCGCATACCGAGGCGCTCTCACCGAATACCTGGAAGCTCACCGTGGTGCGCACCGACGCCCATTCGTACTCGTACTGGCTCGAGGGCCGGGGCAAGACCGAGGACGACGCCGCCTTTCGCAGGGTGCTCTCGGGCACGCACGTGTCGATGGGATCCAACCTGGGCACGGG
>JAYTAT010001043.1:0-2484 GCA_043737315.1 Archangium sp. | reverse complement strand
CGCTTCCTGCTCTTGTCGCTCGCAGTTTCAGCCATCTCCTGCTCCACCGCGCCCGTCGGTTTCGGGGGCCTCAAGGTGGTGGTCACTCCAGCGCCGGGTCTTTCCAGCCGTTGTGCGCGCGTCGTCGCCCGCGGAAGTAGGGACCGGCAATCCAACGCGGTAGTGCTCGCCGACAGGGCCAGCTTCATCGTGGGCATCTCGCAGGACGGAGAGCCTGTCGAGGTCGAGGTGCAGGCCCTGGGCTATTCCGACGAAGCGTGCACCGTCTTGACGACGCCCGCGGAGCGCTCCGAAAGCCGCGCCAGCCGCTTTGGCTCTCCCCCGGTAGAGGTCGCTCTGACGCTGCGCCTCGACCCCGTGGATCTCGACGGCGACGGCTTCACGAGCGACGACTGCGACGAAGGCAACGCCGCAATCAACCCCGGCGCCACGGAGTCGTGCACCAACGGCGTCGACGACGACTGTGACCTCTCCCTCGACTGCGCCGACTCGAGCTGCGAAAGCCAGGTCTGCCGCGTGGGCGGCGGGAGCGCCTGCGTGAACCAGGGATGCACCGAGACCCTCTGCGGTGACTCGCTGGACAACGACGGAGATTCCTCTCTCGACTGCGCCGACACGGACTGCGTGGGTCAGCCCTGCGGCACGGGAGGCACCTGCAACGCGGGCGGCTGCGTCGCTCCCATGGAGACGGGCCTGTGCTCCGACGGCATCGACAATGACAGCGATGGGGCTACCGACTGCGCTGACTCCGAGTGCCCCCAGGGTTCGATGTGCAGCGACGCGAACGCGTGCACTCTGGCTGATACGTGCGGGGCGCCGGGCGTGGGCTGCGTGCGCGGCAGCGACGTGACGTGCACCATGCCACCCGCGGGCTGCTTCGCGACCGCAGGGCGCTGTGTGCCCGATGCCGGGTGCACCTACGCGCTGATGACCGGCAGCTGCCAAAGCAACCTGTTCTGCACCCAGAACAGCACCTGCCTCACCGACGGCGGCTGCGTGGGAACGCCGAGGGTCTGCAACACGCCGCCCAACACCTGCCATGCCGCCACCGGCGCCTGCCTGGAGTCTGCGAGGGCCTGCGCCTACGCCCCGCTTCCTTCGGGCGGGTGCAACGACTCCAACAACTGCACCGTCTCCGACAGCTGCGACGGCGATGGTGGCTGTGCGGGCATCACGGTGACGTGCACCCCGCCAGGTGAGTGTTTCACCACGGCCACGACCTGCCAGGCAGACGGCGGCTGCATCTTCAACGTGCGCATGGGCGCTTGCTCCGTGGGCACCTGCAATGGGGTGGGCGCGTGCGTGGGGCCCCCTGTCTTCAGCTACACGCCCAGCAACTTCACCGAGGCGCAGCTGCCCAGCGCACCGACCGGGCCGGTGCTGGTCAACTGCAACGTCGACATCGACACGCGCACCGCCGACGGCGGGGTGTCCTGGACCACCTGCGGCTCCGGGCCCGCGGCGCCGCCGCACAAGGTCATTGCGGTGGGCAGCAACACTGCAGTGCTGTTCTACATGGACAGCCTGACCCTGAATGGCAGCGCTCAGCTCAAGGCTACAGGTAGCCGGCCCGTCATCTTCGCGGTGAAGAACACCGTGCTGATCAACGGCCGGCTCGACGTCGATAGCGCGGGCTCGCGTGGCGCGGGCAGTGACATCGACTGCGCGGTGGGCGCAGGCACCAACGGCACCGCCTCGGGCGCGCCTCAGACCGCGGGCGGGGGCGGTGGTGGCGGCTTCTTGACCGATGGCACCACCGGCTCAGCCGGGGCGAACGGTGGGCCAGCCGGCGCGCGGGGCGGGGTCAACGGCACCGAGCCCGTGGTGCCGCTCCGAGGCGGTTGTCGCGGTGGAAACGGGGGGCGCGCCACGAATGCCACGAGCGCCTCGGGCGTGGGAGGCCGGGGGGGCGGCGCGGTGCAGGTGTCGGCTGGAGGCAGCATCACCATCAACACCAGCGGTACCATCGCCGCTTCGGGTGAGGGCGGCCAGGGCGGCCTCGTCGACCAACGCATCGGCGGAGGCGGAGGTGGCACTGGCGGAGCCATCGTGCTCGAGGGCACCACCATCACCGTCAACTCGATGGGCGCCCTCGTCGCCAATGGTGGAGCAGGTGGCGAAGGCAGCGGCTTTGGAGACCCTATGTATTCGGGCGTCGATGGACAGAATGGCCGCCGCTCTGAGTTGCGAGCCTTGTGCCCCTTTATCGGCGCCTGCGGGGGCAATGGCGGCGGGGGCGGTGCGCGGGCTGGCGACCCCACCGATCCCTCCAGCCCCGGGTGCGGCACCAACATGCCAGGGGGCGGTGGCGGCGGGAGCGCAGGCCGCATCCGTCTCAACGCGGTCAACGGCTGCACTCTCAATGGCAGCGCGATCATCAGTCCTGCGCCGACCGGAACCGGCGCGAACTGCCCCTGAACGCGGCCACCGCAATCAGAAACTCAACCTCGGGCGGCTCGACTCTGGGCCCGTGAAGATCGTCAC
>JAYTAT010001042.1:0-2485 GCA_043737315.1 Archangium sp. | reverse complement strand
AAGCGATGCGCTCACATGGCGTGGGGTCCACCGGAGCACTCGCCCCGCGACTTTGGCGGCTGCGTCGATGAAGCGGGCCTTCGCAGCCGGGTCGGTGGCGTCGAGCGCCGCGAACACGAGGGACAACCCGGCAGGCCTTCAGCGCGAACCGCAGTCAACGTCGCGGCATCGCCCGCGAGCAACGCCTGAGGAGCGTGGGTAGCGGCCAGAACGGATGGCGGCGATGGGAAAGCGCATGGGGGCTTGAACGCACGACGCCCCCACTCGAACTTCCCCGCCCTGCGCGAGCGGAGTGAGGGCCGCGCTCCCCCTTTTTCAGAACCGGCGCGGCGGGCGACGGCGGCCTGCCCCACTTTTGCGAGCCGTACCCGGGCCCGCGTCACTGCGCGGCGTTGCAGGCCCGCGGAAAACCACCTCGGGTCCACGGCGTTGCGCGGGTGCCTGGCCCGGCGGCCGCGCAGGCTGCTGCCCCTGACCCTGCGGTCGCGGCTGATTGGGCTGCTGCCCCTGCGGTCGCGGCTGATTGGGCTGCTGACCCTGCGCTCGCGGCTGGTTGGGCTGCTGACCCTGCGGGCGCGGCTGATTCTGCGGAGGGCGCGGCTGCTGCGGACCGCGACCCTGCTGCGGTTGCTGTTGCGGCCCCGGACCGCGCTGAACACCCTGCCCCCGCTGCTGCTGTGCAGGACCCTGCTGACCCGGACCTCGCTGCTGACCTGGCCCCTGACCCTGCCGCGGAGGACCACCCCGCTGCCCACCGTGCTGCGGCCGCGCCTGCTGCTGATGCACCCGGCCACTGGGCACGAAACCCGCCGACAGATCGCGCCGCACGTACTCGCGCCAGATCTCATCGGCGTCGCTTGCGTGTTTGCTGACCCCTGGATCGATGCCGGAAAAAAACCGCAGCAGGTTGCCGAGGTCGCGGCGGAAGTACTTCTCAGACTGCGAGTTCTTGGCGGCGGTCACCACCTGCGGGAAGTCGATGATCACCGGCCCGCTCGCGCCCAGCAGAATGTTGAACTCCGACAAGTCGCCGTGAATGAAGTCGTGCGAGAGGATCTTGATGACCTCCTGGCGCAGCAGCACGTACATGGGCTCTGCCTGCTCGCGCGTGATGGCGGCCTCGACCAACCGTGGCGCCACGCGCCCTTCGGCATCACCGATGACCTCCATCAACAACACGCCGTCGTAGAAGAGCACCGGCTTGGGCACCCGCACGCCTGCCGAGTGCAGCGTGAACATCACGTCGGCTTCAGCCGACTTCCACGCTTCTTCCGCTGACGCGCGGCCGAACTTCGACCCTTTGTCCATGGCTCGCTGCGTGCGCGTATTGCGCACCGCCCGGCCCTCTTTGTACCCAGCGTCATTCTTGAAGCTGCGGAACTCGCGCGCCTTGTAGATCTTCGCGGCGACGGGTTCTCCTTTGTGACTGACGAGCCACACTTCGGCTTCTTTTCCTGTCTTCAACTGATTGAAGACCTCGTCGATGACGCCTTCCTCGATGAGTTGCTGCAGTCGATCCATTACTCCCTCACGTCAACTGGGCCCGATGATCACCGAATTCGCCTTGAGCTGGGGCGCGTGGGCCTGAAATGCGAGCTCGGGGTGTTTCTGAAGGGCGTGCTGCATGGCCCACTCGTCGCGGAACAGAACGAGCGGAAGCCCATCCCGGTCCTGCACGGTCATGCGATTGCCCTCCCAGTCGAACGCCTTTGGATCGAACTTCTGCGCCACCACCCAGCGCGCGTGGCCGAAGGGTAGCTTGTCCACGATGATGTCGGCGCCATACTCCGCGTCCATCCGGTACTGGAGTACTTCGAACTGCAGCTGGCCGACCACCCCGACAATGGGGTCCTTCATGCCCATCTGAAGCTGCTGGAAGATCTGAATGGTGCCCTCTTCAGAGAGCTGCTCCAGACCCTTCTCCATCTGCTTGCGCTTCATCGGGTCTTTCGAGCGCACCACCGCGAAGAACTCTGGCGAGAAGCGCGGCACACACTCGAAGTCGAAGGCCTTGGTCTTCTCAAGCAACGTGTCGCCGATGCGGAAGATGCCGGGGTCGAAGAGGCCGATCACGTCGCCGGGCCAGGCGTCTTCGATGCTGGTGCGCTCGGAGGCCATGAACTGCGTGGGCTTGGCGAGGCGGATGTCTTTCTCGAGGCGCACGTGGTGGGCAGTCATGCCCTTGACGTAGTGACCTGAGACCACGCGCAGGAACGCGATGCGATCGCGATGCAAGGGGTCCATGTTCGCCTGAATCTTGAACACGAAGCCGGTGAACTTCTCACCCATGGGCTCGATGAAGCCGGCGCTCGAGGGGCGGCCAGAAGGCGCCGGGGCCATTTCCAGGAATGCATCGAGAAAAGGCCGCACGCCGAAGTTGGTCATCGCCGAGCCGAAGAACATCGGAGAGAGCTCACCCCCGAGCACCTTCTCGATGCTGAAATCGTCTCCACCGATGTCGAGCAGCTCGATGTCTTCGCGCAGC
>JAYTAT010001041.1:0-2485 GCA_043737315.1 Archangium sp. | reverse complement strand
TGCGGCCGACGTCGGCTGCACGCCCACGCCCGACACGACGCTGGTGGTCCTGCACGAAAAGGCAAAGGTGTTGGCTGCGGCGAAGAACGCGCCGGGTGCGGTGGCCTGTTTGAAAGCGGCGTTCGCGCCGGTGGCCGAGCTGGAGGTGCTGCTGGGCCACACGCAGTTCCTGCTTCACGACGCGGGTGCGGCGCTCTTCACGTACACGCGCGCGCTCGACACCTTCGAGTCCAACGTGGATGCGCGGTACGCCCGTGCGGCGCTCACCCTCGACAAGTTCGGCGACGACCTGGCGGCGTTGAATCGCGCGAAGGCCGATTTCGAACGTTTTCTCGGCGATGCGCCCACCTCACCCCGCGCGCCCACGGCCAAACGCTTGCTGGAGCGCACCAACGCGGCCATCGCTGCTGGCGGTTTGTCGAAGCTCAACATCACCCCCGAGCAGGTCGCTGCGCTCGCGCCGGCGACGCCGAACGTGCAACCGCCCGTGCTCAGCAAAGAGATGATGGACGCCTTTCAGAACGCGCCGCGTACGCCCGAGATGGAAGCGAATTTTGCCAAGCTCGTCTCGGACGCCGAAGAACACCTCGCGCGCGGGCGTTTTCAGGACGCGCTGACTGCGTACAAGCAGGTGATGCCCTACCAGCCCGAGAATGCGCGGCTGCGCGCCGGCATGGCGTGGACGATGATCAAGCTGAACCGGCAGCCGATGGCCGACAACGTCTGGCGGGTCGCGACGCAGAACCCCGATGCGGTCGTCGAGCTCGGCGATTCACTCAAGGCCAGGGGTGACGTCGAGGGCGCGCGCGCGGTGTGGCAGCGCCTCAAGGAAAGCGTTCCTTCGGCCGCTCCCAAACTCGAAGGCAAACTTTGAGAACGCGCTGGCTGGCTTCCCTCATGTTCGGGGTGCTGACCTGTGCGTGTCAGCCGCAGCCGGTGCGCAACACCAACCGCGGCGTGCTGCACGTCTCGGTCGAAGGTGACGAACGTTCGCCTGCGCTCGACCTCGGTTACGACGTCGGCGCGGTCAAGGTGGGCCTGCGTCAGGAAGTCGTGGTGCGGGCCACCAACGTGGGCATCGACCCGATGACGGTGCTCGGCGTCTCGTTGGGCTCCAGCGGCAACGGCTCGTGGTTCGTTCGCGATGTCTCGCGGGCGTTGGGCCCTGGTGCGTCAGTGACCGCGACGGTCACGTTTGCCCCGGTGGGCGTGGGTGCGCAGGCGACCCGGGTGACCTTCTCGCACGACGCAGACGCAGCACTTCCGAGCCTTGCGCTGATGGGCACGGGCGGCTGAAACCCGCCGTACCCAGGGCGCAGCGCTTGCAACCCCTCGCCTTGCGATGCCGGTGCGAGTGTTCAGCGTGACGAGTGGGAAGGGCGGGGTGGGCAAGTCACACCTCGCGGTGAACGTGGCGACGTTGTGCGCCCGGGCGGGTCAGCGCGTGCTGGTGTTCGATGCCGATGGAGGGCTCTCGAACGTCGACGTCTTGCTGGGCGCCAAACCAGCGCGGCACGTGGGCGATCTGCTCGACGGCGCCGCGCTCGATGCGGTGCTCCACCAGGTGAGCAGTCATCTGTGGCTGCTCGCGGGCGCTCCGGGTGAACGGAGGCTGGCGCACCTGGAAGATCACGCGCGCCGGGTGCTCACCTCGGTCTGGGCCGAGGTGGCCGACCGGTTCGACGTGGTGGTCGTCGACGTCGGTGCGGGCGTGGGCGACGACGTCTTGTTCTTTGCGTCGGCTGGGCAGAACGCGTTGGTGGTGGTCACCGACGAGCCGACTTCGTTGGCCGACGCGGTGGTGCTGGTGCAGGCACTCGCAGCGAAGACGCCCGTGCGCGAGGTCGACGTGGTGGTGAACTGCGTGCGCACCGAACGTTCGGCGCAGGTGGTGTTCGCCCGGCTGCAGCAGGCGGCCGGCCATTGTCTGCGGCTGCGATTTGCCTCGAACATTCCCGATGATCAGAACGTGCGGCGGGCCGCGATGGCCGGCAAACCGTTGGTCGAGCTGGCTCCCACCAGCCCCGCCAGCCGTGCGTTCGAACGGTTGACCCAGGCGCTGCTCGCGGCGCCACCTCGAAAGCCTTCGGGGGGCGTGTGGCTCACCGAGAGCCAGTTGTCGTCAGAGCACAGGAGCTGAAACTTTCATGTCCATCGCTTCAGAAATCGTCGGCCGCATCGAGAGCATCGGCACCGTTCCCACCTCCGTCGCGCAGGTCTTCGGCCTGGTGAATGACCCCAAGGCCACCGGGGTCGACTTCGAGCGCGTGGTGCGCCCCGACGTGGGCCTGACCGCCAACCTGCTGCGCTGCGCGAACTCGAGCTTTTACCGCGGCTCGCGCGAGATCACCTCGGTGCGTGAGGCGATCACCCGCATGGGCATGCGGCGGGTGTTCGAGGTCGCGGCGACCGCTTCGTTCGCCAAGGCGGTGCCCGCGGTGTTGTCGGGCTACGACGCGCCGGCGGCGAGTTATTGGGATCACTC
>JAYTAT010001040.1:0-6234 GCA_043737315.1 Archangium sp. | reverse complement strand
GACATGCCCGCGGGCTGCGAAGAAATCTTCGGGCCGGTGCTGAGCATCGTGCACACCAAGACGCTCGATGAGGCGATCAACCTGCAGCACAAGAGCCTCTATGCGAACGGCGCGGCGATCTTCACCACGTCGGGCGCGGTGGCCCGTCAGGCGGCTGAACGTCTCGAGGCCGGCATGGTGGGCATCAACGTCGGCGTGCCGGTGCCGCGTGAGCCGTTCTCGTTCGGTGGCTTCAATGCGTCGAAGTTCGGCCACGGCGACATCACGGGGTGGGATGGTTTCCGCTTCTGGTCGCGCCCCAAGAAGGTGACCGAGAAGTGGGCCGCCGCGGCGGACGCGAGCTGGATGAGCTGAGTCGAGCTGAGTTGGCCCCTCACCCTGACCCAATGCATGGAGAACCTGATGACCAGCCAGTACCTCGGATACCCGAACGAGTTTGCCGCAGAGCCGATGCCGACCCAGCAGATGGTCGACCTCTGCAAGGAGCACACGCTCTACACGTGGTCAGCCGGCAGCGCGGTCAACCCGCTGCCCATCGCGCGTGCTGAAGGCGTCTACCTGTGGACGCCCGAGGGTCAGAAGATCCTCGACTTCAACGCGCAGCTGATGAGCGTGCTGGTCGGTCATGCGCACCCGCGCGTGATCGCCGCGATGAAGCGGCAGATCGACGAGCTCATCTTCGTCTACCCGCAGACCGCCACGCAGGTGCGCGCGCGCCTGAGCAAGCTGCTCAGCGAGATCGTGCCGGGCATGTCGAGCTTCTTCTTCACGCTCGGCGGCGCCGAGGCCAACGAGAACGCGGTGAAGATGGCGCGGCTGTTCACGGGCCGGCACAAAATCATCGCGCGGTACCGCAGCTACCACGGCGGCACCAACCTCACGATGACGCTCACGGGCGACCCGCGCCGCTGGGCCAGTGAGCCCGGCGCCCCTGGCATCATTCACGTGATGGATCCGACGCCGTACGAGTTCAGCTTCGGCACCACCGACGAGGAGCGCTGCAAGAACCACCTCGTGTACCTCGAAGAGACCATCAAGATGGAAGGCGGCCACACCATCGCCGCGATGATCGTCGAGACGGTGACGGGCACCAACGGCGTGCTGGTGCCGCCCAGGGGCTGGTTCAAGGGCCTGCGCGCGCTGCTCGACAAGTACGGCATCCTGCTCATCTGCGACGAGGTGATGGCGGGCTTCGGCCGCACCGGCAAGATGATGGCGTACGAGAACTTCGACGTGGTGCCCGACCTGGTCACCATGGCCAAGGGCCTGACCTCGTCGTACTTCCCGCTCGGCGCGGTCGGCATGAAGAAGGCCATTCACGAACACTTCCAGAAGAACGTGTACTGGGGCGGCCTCACGTACAACTCGCACCCCGTCGGGCTGGCCACGGCGGAGGCGGTGCTGAGGGTGACCATCGACGAAAAGCTGGTGGAGAACTCAGCGAAGCTCGGCCACGTGATGCGCAGCGAGATGGATCGGCTGCAGAAGAAGCACGTGTCGATTCTCGAGGGGCGAAACATCGGCCTGTTCGGGATGATCGACCTGCGGAAGAACTCGAAGAACGAGCCGCTCGCGCCGTACAACGGGTCGCACCCCGCGATGGCGAAGCTTGCGGGCTTCTTCCGCGACAACGGGCTGTTCACCTTCACCCGGTGGAACAACTTCACCTGCAACCCGCCGCTCACCATCACCGAGGCGCAGCTCAAGGAAGGGTTTGCGATCATCGATCGGGGCCTCGAGCTGACCGACGCGGTGTTCGAGGGCTGAGTCGAACCGCCGCGCGCTGGTCAGCCTCGACGCGCAGGCACTTCAAGTACTTGCGCGAGGGTGAGGTCGCGCAATGGCCTGCCGGCCGGCCCGTAAGAGGCGGCATGACTGACACGACGACGAAGACCTGCACCGCTTGCTTGAAGGACATCGATGCCCGCGCCCTGCGTTGCGCGTTCTGCACTCAGCGGCAGGCCGATGTGGTCGGGCTGTATCGCAACGTGCCTGGTCGCGCAGTGGGTGGTGTGACCGCCGCGCTGGCCATGCACTTCAACTGGGATGTCACGATCATGCGCGTCGCGTTCATCGTCAGCCTCGCGCTGCTCGGTCCCATTCCGGTCTGGGCGTATGTGGCGGTTTGGTTGATGACGCCCTTCGAGCAGGCCGGCAAGGCGCCGCTCAGCAAGGCCCTCGATGGGCTGGGGAGTCTGTTTTCGAACCGTGAAAGCGGCGTTGCCCGGGTGGAGTAACGGTTCAGTTCGTTCGCGACATGAAGGCGAACAACAACCCCGCCGCCACACACCAGACCAATGACAGCCCCAGCCCGAAGAGTGCCTGCATGCGGCCTTCGAGCTCAGGCTTCATCGTCGTGCGCACCAGGCTGATGAGGCTGGTCACCACGCTGGTGAGCACGCACAACACCGACAGCGGGAAGGTGCACATGCCCACCAGCGGCATCACCGAGGCCAACGCGAAGATGAGTGCGCCGATACCGCCCGCCAGCGAGACGATCGAGAACGGATCTGCCGGCCGGGTCGGTTCTCTCTCTTCGGGTTTCACAACTTCTCGCATTCAGCTGCCCCGGTGATCACCCCGATGGGGATGATCTTCTTGTGACCGTCTTCGATGGCGTTCCACTTCGGTGCGGGCACGGTGCACGTGTACACCTTCTCGTCTTCGCCCTTGAGCGAGAGCGTGTACTTCTCGTTGCGACTGCCTTCGCGCTCCGAGCCCAATGACAGGCCCGAGCGCGAGAGCGTGACCCTCGGCCATTCGGGCGCGGGCACCGTGCCCTGCCCTGCCACCTTCGCCGTGCGGTTCACCTGCCAACGATCGACCGTGAAACGACAGCGGTCGTCGTAGATGGGCTCTGAGCGGTACCTGGTGCGGCACTCCTGCTTGCGCTCGAAGGTGCCGTCGCCGCGATCCACGTCACGCGTGGTGCAGGTCTGCCCATCGGGGATCTCTTTGGTGCTGCGCTGCTCGCGTGAACGGCTGACGCCATACGCGCCCATGGGCATCGTGTCGCACCACGCGCTCTCGCTCACCGCGCTCATACGCTCGACGTCGATGGTGCGCTCCCACGAGTGCGCAGTGACTGTGACGCCGACGTCTTTGTTCCAGAACATCGCCACCAGGCAGAAGCTGATCAACGCGACGATCACCCCGCCGATGATCCACGGCAGCTTGGGGCTCTTCTTGGCGGCCGCGGCCTGCGCCACATTCGGAGCAGCGCTCGAACGATCCGCCACCCGGTTCACTTCAGCCGAACCATCGAGCGGGCTGCCGCAGCTGCGACAGTGGTGCGCCTTCGCTCCGTTGGGCGTCGAGCACGCAGGGCACGTCTTGTCGGCGCCGTCGTACTCGTGGTTCGCCGCGACCTCCTGACCCGGCGGGGGAAAGTAGCGGCGGCTGGCGTCTTGCTGCGCGCCGCAGTTCGGGCAGAAGCGGTTCGACTTGCCCAGCAGGGACTTGGTCTCGCAATAACCACAATCCCAGAACATCTCGAAGACCCCGACGGTCGTGCTGGTCTCACCTTCGACCGGCTTCGCTTTCGCCTCGAGGTCCGCGCCCAGCCTGCCGCCGGTGATGCGCTTGAGCTCGCCGCGATCGAACCAGGCCGCGCCACAGGCCTCGCAGAGATCGAGCTCGATGCCCTTGTAGACGAGCGGCTTGAGGTGCCCCTTGCCGCACGAGGTGCAGGCCAACGGCTCTGTCTGTTTCTTCGCTGCCGCGAAACCGACCAACGTCTGCAGGTCAGTCAGCGACAGGCCCAGCGACTCGAAGAACTTCTGCGCGGTGTCCCAGTCGGCCAGCACGCCGGTGCACTTGCCGCAGACGTGGGCCTTCGTACCCGGGCCAAAGACGTTGGCGGAGGAAGTCAGCGGCGTCGCATCTCGGGGGCAGAGCGGTGCAGGCACGCTGGTGACGCTAAACGATCAATTTCGTTCTGACTCGGTCGGCGTGGAGTGCCGCGCCAGAAAGTCAGCCACGCGCGGCAACACCTCGTCGGGTGCACGCAGACCCAGCACCAGGTCGCCGTGCCCGTAGTCGGTGGAGAACCCTTCACGCAGCCCCACGCGCAGCAGCTCGACCGGGCCCGAGACCAACTTTTCGACCAGGTGGGAAGCCTCAGGAGGCGCGAGAAGATCGCGCGCACCGGCGATGGCCAGCACGGGCGCGGTGATGGCCTTCATGCCCTTGCGGAAGTCGAAGCCGTCTTCTCCGTCGAACGCGTTGGTGCGCACCCACCGCGCGAACTGCCGGCCCACCCCGCCGGGAATGTTGGCGGCCACGTGCGCGATCGCCTGGCGAATGACCACCGCGTCCATGTTGTCGGCGCGCACGAGGTACTTGCCGATGGGATCGGGCGGAAGACCCAGGGGCCAGGCTGCCCACCCCGCGAGCCCGAGCGGAAGCGTGGGCAGGCGAAAAGTCGGGCCCAACGCCGCCACGAAGCGCTGCACGCCGGGCTGCACGTCGTAGGTGAGCGGACTGCCCAGCGTGACGATGGCGCGAATCGGCGCCTGGGGATTGCGGGCGAGGTGCGCGTAGGCGAGCAGGCCACCGCGCGAGTGACCGACCCAGGTGACGCCCGTGGGCCCCGTCGAGGTGATGGCACCCAGCGCCGCGGCCACGTCGTGTTCGGCTTCGAGATCGAACGTCGCGCCTTCAGAGCTGCCAGCCAGACCTCCGCGCAGCTCGAGCACCCAGGTCTCGAAGCCCCGCCGTGCCAGCGCACGCGCGAACGAGTAGCGCTCGTCGAAGTCGAGGTTGAAGCGGTTGGTGCCCAGCGAGTGCCCCAGCACCACCGGCTCGACGAAGCGTCGGGGACCGCGTGGGTGATAGCGACCCAGCGCGATGGCCGTGCCGTCAGCGGTCGGCACCCGGTACAGCTCGTCGGGTTTGAACACCAACGGCGGGGGCAGGCGAAAGGGCATACGGGCTGGGGGCTCGTAGCACTCCTCGCGCAGTGGCCCACATCACTGAACAGGCTGCTTGTTGGGGTCGTGCAACAACACCGGCTTGAACTGCGCGGCGTCACACGAAGCGAGCACGTAGCGCACCCCGCCGTGTTGACCCACGAAGCCCGCGCCGATGCCGGGCCCGTGCAGGTGGCCATACACACAGGTCTGCGGCTGCCACGCCTCGAGGGTCTTCGAGAACGCGGTCTCGATGCCATTCGAATAAATGGGCGGGAAATGCACCGCGCAGATGCGAATGAGCGGGGTGGCAGACTTCGCCTCGCGCTGCTTCGCGTCGTCGATGGAGAGCTGCAGGCGATTGGTCTCGCGCACGATGTAGTCGGGCTTCTGCACCACATCGCCCATCTCACCACCCGGCATGGGCGGCGCTTCAGGGGCCGTCCACAAACGTGAGCCTGCGATGAGGTAAGGCCCCACCTGCACGGCTGAGTTTTGAATGAAGCCGGCGAAGCTCTTGAACGGCTCGAACAACTTCTTGAGCTTCGAAGTCGAGTCGCCCCACCAGAAGTCGTGGTTGCCGCGCAGCAGCACCTTCTTGCCGGGGCGCGCGTCGATCCACGCGAGGTCGCCCATCACTTCACTGGGCCGGGTCGCCCAGCTGATGTCGCCTGCGACGATGATCACGTCGTCGTTGGTGACCGAAGCATCCCAGTTGCGCTGCAGCGGCGCGGGGTGCTCCGTCCACCCGAAGCGATCCATGTCTTTCTTGCGCTCAGAAGGAAGGTGCGTGTCACCGATGGCAAAGAGCCGCATGTTCACTCTAGTAACGGCAGAACGTGCCGCAGGTGCCGCCATCCGTGGCGAGCATCTGCCCGGGTGCGCACTGGTCGGCAGAGGTCGGCTGGCAGTTGAATGCGACGCCAGCCATACCGCTGACGCAGGTCTGGCCGCTGGGGCACGACGCGGTGGCGCTGCAGGCGCAACGGCCACTGGTGCCCGCCAAGCCGATACAGGCCAGCCGATCGAGGGGCTGGCACATCTGATTGGCCGCGCACGAAAGGCCACACCCGCCGCAGTTCTTCGCGTCACCGCTGGTGTTGACGCACTGACCTGTGCAGCACCGGGAAGCCGCGCCCAGACCGCACTGGGTGCCATCGACGAGAGGGCTGTAGCGGCACGAGCCACTGACGCAGCTGCCGGTTCGAGACTGGCATGCATCGGTCGGGCTGTTGCACACCAGCGCCGTTCCGCGAGGGCACACGCCTGAGGTGCAGACTTCACCGGTGGTGCAGAGGTCGCGATCGTCACACGAAACGCCCCC
>JAYTAT010001039.1:0-2490 GCA_043737315.1 Archangium sp. | reverse complement strand
CGTCATTGCCCGCGTGGCGCAGCAGCCCAGAGGCCGCGTCCCAGGCAGGGCCGAACTTCGCCTTGCACAAGGTGTCGAGCAGGGCCGACTCCTTGGGTGGCAACGGCGCGTCGTGTCTTGGCCAGTGATTGGGGAAGTAGCGCGAGATGAGCAGATAGGTGCGGTAGCCCTTGGTGATGAGGAACCAGTAGACCGGCCGCCCGGGCTGCGCGTGACGCTGCGTCATCAGGTACCAGATGAAGGCGCGCTGGAGCGCGGTCTGCCCCCAGAAGCCCGGCGCGACGATGGTGTCGCCTGAGAAGACGACGCACGCGCCTTCGAGCTCGAGCCGCAGCAGCGTGGAAAAACCCTGGAGCCCGTGGCCGACGTCTTTGAGCACGATGACGTGGTGCTTCTCAAAGAGGTCGCGCTCGAAGGCATCGCGGCGGGCTCCCGCGTAGGCGCTCTCGAAGAGCGTCCACATCGAATCGAGCTCGAGCGTGGTGAGCGAGGTGACTCTCCGCACCCTCGCCTGGAGCCCGCGGCTCGGCCGGAAGAAGCCACGCATGCGAAGCAGCCTGGTGGAGATGGTGCGGTGGGCGTTCCCGCGAGACGTCACGGCCTGGAACATAAACGCAAAGCGGCCGGCAAGCCCTCTCGCCCTCAGGGAAGCGGGAGATTCTCGGTACAGTCGGGCGCGTGCCTGCCGATGTGATTCCCCGCCTGACCACGCCAGCTGACAACCAGGGTTGCCTCGACCTGTTCAGCGCGGTGCCCATGCGCGGCGAGCTGGTGCTCTCCACCCAGCGTGAGCCCGACTTCTTTTCGCTCTATGCCATGCAGCGGGTGGAGCCGTTCACCTACGTGGGTGATGACGCAGAAGGCGGGCTGGTCGGCATGGCCACCGCGCTCATTCGGGAGGGCTGGCTCGATGGCGCTCCGGCGCGGGTCGGCTACCTGGGCGACCTGCGCATTCGTTTCGATCGCGGGCGCACGTTCGGCCGGTTCTTCGGTGACTTCTTCGACGTGCTCTGCGAACGCACCGGCTGCACGGCGTATTACACGGCCATCCTCACCTCGAACCGCGCGGCGATGAACGCGCTGACGAAACGCAAGGCGAAGCGGGTCAATCAGCCGTACTACCAGCGGCTCCACGCGTTCGATGCGGTGTCGGTGCAGCTCACGCGCAGGCGAAGCCCTTCCTCATCGGTGAAGGTACGGGCGGCGACGCAGCAAGATGTTCCGCGCATCGTCGAGCGGCTCGCGGCAGAACACCGGGAGCGCGCGTTCGGCTACCGCTACGATCAAGGTGAGTTCGAACACCGCCTCGCGCGGTGGCCGGGCTTCACGCTTAAGAACACCCTGCTCGCCATGGATGCGGCGGGCGAGGTGATCGGCCTCACGACGATCTGGGACCCATCGCCTGTGAAGCGCTACCGCGTGCTCGCGTACGAGGGCTCGATGAAGTGGGTGAAGCGCGGCTTCAACCTCGCCGCGTCGATCGCCCGGTGGCCGAAGTTGCCTGAGCCGGGTGGTGAGTTCCGCTCTGCGTACCTGACGAACGTGTGGGTGAAGGACCAATCACCTGACGTGTTCAGGGCGCTGCTCGAGCACACGTACGCACGGCTGCAGCCGCTCGGGTTTCACTTCTTCACCTTCGAGCTGGATGAGAACGATCCACTCGCACCGGCGCTGCGCGGGTTCAGGGCGCAGCGGCTGGGGTTCACCTTGTTCGCGGTGACGCCCGCGAAGACCTCACGCACCCAGTGGCCGCGCGGGAGGACAGGCTTCGAGATCTCGCTGGCCTGACGGCCGAGTTCAACGAAGAGCGAGCGCCTGCACGAGGTAACACTCGACGAAACGCGACGAGTTCACCCGCAGCCACGGCAACCCATCGCGCCGCTCGTGCACCTTGAACTTCGCCCGCACCGCGAGGCCCACGAGCGCGTCGTCTTCACCGAACCCCAGCGATGGCTCTGGCGTGGTGATGAGCACTTCACCGCCGCGACGCAGCGCCTTCCGCGCCTGCTCGAGGAACTCGAACGGCTCATCGAGCAAGTCCACCACGTGCTCTGCGACCAGCAGATCCAGAGCCCCGCGGCGTATCGGCAACGCCTCGGCATCCATCACCAACCCCGCGACCTCAGCGTCGTGCCGGGCCGCCCGGGCTCGAGCACGAAACACCGCGCGCAGCGAGAGATCGCCCACCAACAACCGCTCACACTTCTGCGCCAACGCCTCAGACCGCTGCCCTGCCCCGCAGCCCACCTCGAGCGTCAGCTTCACGGGCTTGAGCCGCTGCGCGATCCAGCTCGCGGGCCCTGCGTGTCGAGCCGCATTCAACAACGAGCCAAGCGCCTTCGTCGCCGCGCCCTTCACGGGAACCGGAGCATCACCACCCGAGGCTTCATGTGAGGTCCAGTCATCACCGAACGACTGCGCGAGCTCCGAGCGTCCTTCAGCGAACGCCTCGACCACCGCGACCACTTCCCGATCCGCGAGATCCTGCTC
>JAYTAT010001038.1:0-2492 GCA_043737315.1 Archangium sp. | reverse complement strand
GCCGATCGAAACCTCGTGGGCGCGCTTGTCGACCCGTCCGGGGCTGGTCAGAGGAAACTTCGCGCCGAAGTCGGTGAGCAGCTCGACACCAGATGAAGGCCGCTTCGCCTCGGTGTTCCCTCGCAGGTACGCGATCGCGATGATCACCACCGCCATCGTCACCACCGACCAGGCAGCGATGCGCACCACGGTTCGCCCGAACTCACGGGTGCGTCGTGCGGCGCGCTGCATGCGCGTCTCTTTCGACTTGCCGAGCGTCGAGTGGGGCTCGGCGATGCGCTCGAGCTCTGTGACGAACGCGGTCGCGGTCGGATAGCGATCATCGGGCGAGGTGCGAAGACACTTCGCGACGATCGCGTCGAGCCGCTTGTCGAGGCCCGGCTTCTTCGTCGTCGGCGGGTCGAACTGGCCGACGGGGAGCTCACCCGTCAGCGTCTCGTAGAGCATCACGCCCAGCGAGTAGATGTCGGCCCGGGGCCCGGCGCTCTTCGCGTCGACCGATTGTTCCGGCGCCATGTACGAGGCCGTGCCCATCGAGACGTGCGTCTGCGTGAGGTTGCGCTGCAGCGGCCCGTGCGACTCATCGAGACCCGCAAGTCCGAAGTCAGAGACCATCGGAATGCCGCCAGCCTGCTCATCGAAGAGGATGTTCTCGGGCTTGAGATCGCGGTGGATGACACCGCGGCTG
The DNA here is from genome assembly GCA_043737315.1 of Archangium sp. Taxonomy (GTDB): domain Bacteria; phylum Myxococcota; class Myxococcia; order Myxococcales; family Myxococcaceae; genus Archangium_A. The sequence goes on along the minus strand of JAYTAT010001038.1, from coordinate 1,804 downwards.
TGCGCGTACTCGATGGCCCGCGCGACGAGCAGGATGGTGGTCAGCGCAGCGTTGCTGTCGAAGTTCCCGTCACGCATCTTCTCGCGCAGCGAGGGGCCGTCGACGAACTCCATCACCAGGTAATAGGTGCCGCTCGCGTTGCCCCGATCGACGATGGAGACGATCGACGGGTGACGCAGCGTCGCCAACGCTGCGCCTTCTTTCTCGAAGCGCGCGACGAATTGTTCGTCCTTCGCGAGTTCCTGCTTGAGCAGCTTGACCGCCACGTTGCGCTGGAGCGACAGCTGCGTGGCCAGATGCACTTCGCCCATGCCCCCTTTGCCCAGCAACTGCTTGAGCTCGTAGCCGGGGATGACGGGCTTTTCCCTGGTGCTGATGGCGGTGTCCATCATGGGCTCGCAGAGTACGGGCCCACCGGGCTTACCGGACGAAATCTTCACTCCTTCGCCCTGCGACAGCGGGGAAAGGGGCCCGCGCTCGTCCCTCAGCTCTTCCGGCGAAGCACGCGGCGAACGAAAGCTGACGCTTGTGGAACCTCGAGCAGGATGCACCCAATTCCGTAGAGCGAGCAGTACAACCCCAACAAGCCAAGGCTCATGGGAATGCGCGGAAGCGCAGGAGGCGCGAGCACCGACCCACCCCACTCCGTCGCCGCCGCTTCGACGACACCGAAGTGCGAGCCGAGCCAGAATTTGACGCCGAGCGTGATCGCACCGGCCAGGAGCGCAGCCGGCCAGACCTTCGCGAGCTGCGTACGGGTGGAGGGCAATCCGCCGAGCTCGCGGCGCAGGGTGCCTCTGAGCAGCCACATCTCGAGCCAGGCGGTGATGCCAGTGGTGATGGTGATGAAGACGGCGCCGAGATGCTGCGGAAGGCCCAGCTGGCCCGGCAGAATCTGCACGGCGTAGTAACCCAGCGCGATGCCCAGCGTGACGCGAATGGCGGCGAACTTGAGCGGGCGCTTCGTGTCTTTCAGCGCGTAAAACGCAGAGGAATACAGACGGCCCGAGGTCTGCGCAGACAGCGCGATGGCGGAGCCGATGAGCAGGTACCAGGTGAAGCGCGAATCAGCGGCGGTGAACTTGCCCGACTCGAGCAAAGTGGCGGCGATCAGATCTCCCAGGAACAGAAAGGCCACCGCCGAGGGCACGACGAAGAACGACATGCGCTCGAGGCCCGCTCCGAGGCGCTCGCGAATCGCTTTGGTGCGCTCTTCGACAGACTTCGTCGCGTCGGCGCTCATCTCGGGCAGCTCGGCCGCGGAGATCGCCATGCCGAACAGGCTCACCGGCAACAGCGCGATGGCCTGCGAGTACGTCAGCGCAGAGACCGCTCGTTCCGAGATGAGCGACGCGTAGGCCATGTCGACCCAGCTGCTCACCTGCACCACCCCGCGCGCCAACACCGCGGGCAGGAAGTTCTTCACGATCTGCTTCACGGCCGGCAGCGAGAGCGAGGGTTTGGGTGAGAAGCCCCCCAGCAGCGAGAGCACGCTCGGGAGCTGCACCGCGAACTGGGCGATGCTTCCCAGCACCGTTCCCCAGGCGGCCCACGTGACGATGACCTCGAGGGTCTCGCCTCTCGCGAGCAGCAGCGCGGCGATGATGCAGCCGTTCCAGACCACGGGCGCCGCGTAGGAAAGGAAGAAACGTTTGTGGCTGTTGAGAATGCCCAGGCACCAGGCGCTGAGTACGAGCACGCCCGTGCCGGGGAAGATCAGGCGCACGAGCTTGATGGTCAGCTCGCGTGAAGTGCCTTCGTAGCCGGGGGCGATCACGTCGACGAGGAGCGGCGCCGCGAGGAC
>JAYTAT010001037.1:0-2494 GCA_043737315.1 Archangium sp. | reverse complement strand
AGTCTCGGTGAAGAGACTGAGCCCCAGAAGGTTCATCAGAAAGCGGAAAGCTTAGCTGACGACGCGGACGTTCGCGGCCTGCAGGCCCTTAGGACCCTTGTTGACATCGAACTCCACCTTCTGACCTTCAGCGAGGGTGCGGAAACCGTCGGCCGAGATCGCGGTGTGGTGGCAGAACACGTCGTCGCCCCCGCCGTCCTGGCTGATAAATCCGAAACCCTTCGCATCGTTAAACCACTTCACAGTACCGAGTGCCATTGACTTGATTTGCTTTCATTATCGAGACCCGAAAAGGGGGTACTCGGCTCCGTCTTGTGGACGGGGCCCACGGTGAATACCTGCTTTGCCTACACTGCACAAGCCCCCCCACCGAGATCTACTAACGCCTTGCGTCATTTGCCGTTGACTCGCGAATCAGGCGGCCCTATTCCGCCGGAGCAGCTGACTTCGTTTGGAGGCTCCAATGGGCAACCGTCGGGTAGCGATCATCGGAGGTCTGCGGACCCCCTTCGTGAAGGCGAACACCGTCTTCAACGATCTCACGGCCCTCGATCTGGGTCGCATCGTCGTGCAGGAACTGGTGCAGCGCTACGACCTGGACCCTGAGCAGATCGACGAGCTCGTCTTCGGCCAGGTGGTGCCGTCGATGACGGCCTCTTCCATCGCGCGTGAGCTGGTGCTGCTCTCGGGCCTGCCCCGCCGCATCGAGACCCACACGGTGATGCGCGCGTGCGCGACGTCCATTCAAGCGACCATCGACGTGGCCCGCTCGATCACCGAAGGCACGGCCCACGTGGGCATCGCCGGCGGCACCGAGTCGATGTCAGACCCGCCGATCTTCACCTCGCGCCCGCTCGCCCATGCGCTGGTCAGCGCGAGCAAGGCGAAGAGCCTGGGTGCGCGCTTGAAGCCCTTCCAGCGGCTGCACGCCCGTGACCTGCTGCCGGTGCCGCCCGCGATCGCCGAGTACACCACCGGCCTGTCGATGGGCGACTCCGCGGAAAAGATGGCCAAGGAGAACGGTATCTCGCGCCTGGAGCAGGATCAGATCTCCCTCGCTTCGCACCAGAACGCCGCGCGCGCGTGGAAGGCGGGGTACTTCAAGGACGAGGTGATGTCCGTACCGGTGCCTCCAAAGTACAAAGAGGTCGCCGCCACCGACAACCTGGTGCGTGAAGACGCCTCGCTCGATGCGCTCACCGCGCTCAAGCCGGTGTTCGATCGCCGCTACGGCACGGTCACCGCCGGCAACGCCTCCCCGCTCACCGATGGCGCGGCCGCGCTCATCTTGATGAGTGAAGAGAAGGCCAAAGCGCTGGGCTACGAGCCGCTGGGTTTCCTCAAGTCGTACGCTTTCGCCGCGACCGATCCCGGCGATCAATTGCTGCAGGGCCCCGCTTACGCCGCACCCATCGCGCTCGACCGCGCGGGCATGAAGCTGTCAGACATCGAGCTCATCGACATGCACGAGGCCTTCGCCGCGCAGATCGCCTCGAACATCCAGGCGTTCGGTTCGAAGGCTTTTGCTCAGAAGATCGGCCGCAAGGCGCCGCTGGGTGAAGTGAACCGCGATCGGCTCAACGTCAACGGGGGGTCCATCGCGCTGGGTCACCCGTTCGCCGCCACCGGCGCGCGGATTCTTCATCAGTCCCTGCGTGAGATGAAACGACGCAACCTGGGGACTGCCCTCGTCACGGTCTGCGCCCAGGGTGGTCAGGGTGCAGCGGTCGTTCTGGAGCGTGCATAAATGAGCACCCCTTCGAAGAACTTCTCGTACGCGGTGGAGAACGAAATCGCCGTCATCACCTTCGACATGGAAGGCGAGCCGGTCAACACCATCGCGCCGCAGATCAGCCAGGAGTTCGAGTCGCTCATGACGCGTGCTGCGTCTGACTCGAGCGCGAAGGCGATCGTCTTCATTTCAGGCAAAAAAGACACCTTCATCGCCGGCGCGAAGATCGACTTCCTGCAGACGATCACCACCGCCGCTGAAGCGAGCTCGCTCTCTCGCCAGGGCCAGGCCGGGTTCGACCGCCTCGACGCGCTGGAAAAGCCGGTGGTCGCGGCGATTCACGGCGCGTGTCTGGGCGGCGGGCTCGAGTGGGCGCTCGCGTGTGATTACCGCGTGGCCACCGACAGCCCGAAGACCTCCATCGGTCTGCCTGAAGTGCAGCTGGGCCTCATTCCCGGAGCGGGCGGCACGCAGCGATTGCCCGCGCTCATCGGTGCGCAGGCCGCGCTCGATCTGATCCTCACGGGCAAGAGCCTCAAGGCCAGGAAGGCGCTCAAGCTGGGTGTCATCGACGAGGTGGTGCCGACGCCGATCCTGCGGCAGATCGCGCTGACCCGCGCGGCTGAGCTCGCGAGCGGCAAGCTGAAGATCGAACGGCGCCGCGGCATCACCCCTGCGTTGTCTTCGAGCAAGTCGTTCCCCGAGATCCTCAAAGGCCTCACCAACAAGGAAGCCTGGGCCGAGTTCGCGCTCGAGGACAAC
>JAYTAT010001036.1:0-2498 GCA_043737315.1 Archangium sp. | reverse complement strand
CCGTGATGGTCGGGTTCGACCGCGCCGTTCGCGAGATGGTGGAGATCCTGAGGAACCCGTGAAACGAGCGCTGACCTCAGCCCAGATGCGGGCCATCGATGCCGCTTCGGCTGAGCACGGCATGCCCGGCTCGGTGTTGATGGAGAACGCCGGCGAGGCGCTCACCCAGGCGGCGCTGAAAGAAGCAGGGCAGGGTGGCCGCTTCTTCGTGCTGTGCGGTCTGGGTAACAACGGTGGTGATGGGCTGGTGGTCGCGCGCAAACTGGCCGCCCTGAGCCGCACCGTCTTCGTCGAGCTCGCTGGTGACGGCGCTGCCTTGCAGGGCGATGCAGCCCGCAACTTCGCGGCGTTGAAGGCGTGTGGCATCACGCCTGCTCCGATTCCGTTCGAGCTGGCCGCGGGTCCAGGTGACGTCATCATCGACGCGCTGCTCGGCACGGGCTTGAGCCGCGCTCCGGAAGGACGCATCGCCGAGGCGATAGGGAAGATCAGCAGCTGGCGGGCCGCGGGAGCGCGGGTGATCTCGGCGGATCTTCCTTCGGGGCTCGACAGCGACTCCGGCGTGGCGCTTTCGCCCTGCGTTTCCGCCGACGTCACCACCACCTTCGGCTACGCCAAGTGGGGTCAGGTGATCGAGCCGGGTGCGAGCCGCTGTGGCCGATTGGAGATCGTGGACATCGGCATTCCCCGTGCTGCTGAATCGGTGCTCACCGGCACCGGCGTCTTCTTGCTCGAAGAGAGCGACGTTCGCGGGCGCATTCCCCAGCGGCGCTCTGATTCGCACAAGGGCACCTACGGCCACGTGCTGGTGATCGGCGGCAGCTGGGGCAAGACGGGCGCTGCGGCCCTCACGGCGCTGGGTGCCTTGCGTGGCGGTGCAGGGCTGGTCACCGTGGCCACCCGGCCCGAAGCCCTGGTGCCGGTGATGCAACACGCTCCTGAAGTGATGGGGCTCGAGCTCATCAACGAAGGCGCTCTGGGCCCTCGTGATCTGAACGCGCTGCTCGACGCCGCTGAGGGCAAAGACGCAGTCGTGTTCGGCCCCGGCATCGAGCGTGGCGACGAGACGTGGAAGCTGATCGGGCCATTTCTCGAGGAGCTGACCTGCCCCTGCGTGCTCGACGCCGATGCGCTCAACGCGATCGCCGGGCATCTCGAGCTGCTGCAGAAGGCGAAGAGCGAGCTGCTGCTCACGCCGCACCCCGGTGAGATGTCGCGCCTGCTGAGCCTCACCACGGCCGAGGTGCAGAAGAATCGGGTGAGCCTGGCCAGCGCCTTCGCAAGAGATCACCAGGTCGTGCTGGTGCTCAAAGGCGCGCGCACGTTGATCGCGCGTGATGACGGCACGGTGTTCATCAACCCCACCGGCAACCCCGGCATGGCGACAGGCGGTACAGGCGACGTGCTGGCCGGCCTGTGCTGTGCGTTGGTGGCGCAGGGCCTCTCGACCGAAGACGCGGCGGTGGCAGGCGCCTGGGTGCACGGTCTTGCAGGTGATGTCGCGAAGGAGCGGCGGGGCGAGATGGGGCTCATCGCCAGCGATCTGCTCGAGGGGATCGGCGAGGTCTGGCGCCGCTGGAACAGGTGATGGAGCTCTTCTGTGCCGACGTCGACGCCACGTTCGCCCTCGGGCGCGCGCTGGGCCTCGTGCTGCAGACAGGTGACTTCGTCGGTCTCACAGGTCAACTCGGTGCAGGCAAGACGCTCTTCTCGCGCGGCGTGGCCGAGGGTGCAGGCGTAGCGCTCGACGACGTCTCCAGCCCGACGTATTCGATCATTCAGTCATACCGTGGGCGGCTGACGCTGCATCACGCCGACCTCTACCGGCTCAAAAGCGAAGAAGACCTGTTCTCCACGGGGTTTCACGATCTGCTCGAAGGCGAAGGTGCCTTTCTGGTCGAGTGGATCGATCAGGTGCGCGGCGCGGCGCCCGACGATGCGTTGCGGCTCACGCTCGAGGTGAGCTCGCCCGAGTCGCGAACCTTCAAGGTGACGCCGACGGGCCCGAAGAGCGAGGCGCTGCTGCAGAGGTGGACTGATGAAAGAACGCGATCAACGCAGCGTTGACGGGCGCAGGCCGCTCGGCGTGAACGAAGTGGCCTGCGTCGGGAATCTGTTCGACCTTCACGCGCGGCACGAACTCCTCAGTGCCCGGCACGAGATCCTCGAAGCCCAGCGCGGGATCCTTCATGCCCCACACGAACAAAGTCTCAGCGGTGATCGCCGGGTACTTCTTCGGGGCGAACACGGTGCGCAAGCCGTCGCGCACGGCTTCCCTCATGCGATCGGCCTGATGTCCACGCGGAGGTCTTCGTCGATGGTGACGAACGTGTCGTCGGGGACTTCGCGCCAGGCCTGATCAGGCAACAGCTCGGCGCTGGCGATCGCCGCGAGGTCGGGGCGAGACAACGTGAAGAGCGAACGGTCACGCCGGGTCGCGAAGACGCGCACGCCGTCACTGACCAGAAAGTTCATGGCGGAACGTTTGCCGGTGTGCT
>JAYTAT010001035.1:0-2499 GCA_043737315.1 Archangium sp. | reverse complement strand
CGAGGAATTCAGGGTCGCGCAGGAAGACGACCTTGCGGCCACCGAACATGGGAATGGTGGCGAGCTCGGCTGCGACTTCACGTGGTGAAGCCGCGTCCATCGTGACGAGGTTGAGATCGGCTGATCCACCCGGGACGAGTTTGGCGAGCAGCTTCTCGGCTGCTTTGCGAATCAGGAACTCTTCGCCTGCGAGAAGGTAGACCGGCGATTCGCCCCCGGCGTCGAGTTCCGCCAGCACTTCTTCGAGATCGTCGCTCATCGTCAGCCCTTTCCCCGACCGGGCAGATGATTCAGAACTGCGCCGAGCCCGGCACGCGCGGGTACGGAATCGCGTCGCGGATGTTGGCCAGGCCGCACAGGTAGACGATCAACCGCTCGAACCCGAGACCGAAACCCGCGTGCGGCACCGAGCCGTAGCGGCGCAGATCGCGGTACCAATTGTAGTGGCTCGGCTCGAGGTTCATCTTGCGCATGCGCGCATCGAGCAGCTCGAGGCGCTCTTCACGCTGACTGCCACCGATGATCTCGCCGATGCCGGGGGCGAGCACATCCATCGCGGCGACGGTGCGGCCGTCTTCGTTCATGCGCATGTAGAAGGCCTTGATCTGCTCGGGGTAGTTCATCACCACCACCGGCCGGCCCACGTGCTCCTCGGTGAGGTAGCGCTCGTGCTCGGTCTGCAGATCGTTGCCCCACTCGGGCGCGTACTCGAACTTCTTATTCGCGTTCTTGAGGATCTCGATCGCCGCCGTGTACTCGATGCGCTCGAAGCTCGAGCCGATGAACTTGTCGAGGCGCTCGATCACGCCCTTCTGCGCCTTCTCGAAGAACGCCATGTCGTCCATGCGCTCGTTCAAGACCGCCTTGAAGACGTACTTGAGGAAACGTTCGGCGAGATCCGCGTCGTCGTTCAGGTTCGCGAAGGCGATCTCGGGCTCGATCATCCAGAACTCGGCCAGGTGCCGGGTGGTGTTCGAGTTCTCGGCGCGGAACGTGGGGCCGAACGTGTAGACCTTCGAGAGCGCCAGGCAGTACGCCTCGACGTTCAGTTGGCCAGAGACGGTCAGGAAGGTCTCCTTGCCGAAGAAGTCTTTCGAGTAGTCGATCTTGCCGGCTTCGGTCTTCGGCAGGTTCGTCATGTCGAGCGTGGAGACGCGGAACATCTGGCCCGCGCCCTCTGCGTCGGCGGCCGTGATGATGGGCGTGTTCACCCAGAAGAAACCCTCTTCGTGGAAGAAGCGGTGAATCGCCTGGGCTGCATGGTGACGCACGCGCGCCACGGCGCCGAAAGTGTTGGTGCGCGGGCGCAAGTGGCCCTGCTCGCGGAGGAACTCGAGCGAGTGCTGTTTAGGCTGAATCGGGTAGGTCTCGGGATCATCGACGAGGCCGAAGACCGTCACGCTGTCGGCCTGAATCTCGAACGCCTGGCCCTTGCCCTGGCTGGCCACCAACGTACCGATCGACGAGATCGACGCGCCCGCCGTGAGGTGCAGCACCTCGGAGGCATAGTTGGGCAACGTATTGGGCACCACCAACTGGATCGCGTCGTGGCATCCACCATCGGACACCGCCACGAACGAGATACCTGCCTTGGAATCGCGCCGGGTTCGCACCCAACCGCGCACTTCGACCTTCGTTCCGACCGCGGGCTGACCCGCGAGTGCCTGCTTCACGCTGACGAGCATGCGGCGGGAGTTAGCCCCGACCGTTCACGCTCACAAGCGCGTTCGCAGCTCACCGTTTCGGAAGGCAGGCCCCCGCGTCGCAGCCACCAAAACCCGCGCCTGCGCAGTCGATTTTCGTGAGGTAGCCATCCTGACAGAACTTGACGGCTGAGCCCTCGCAGGTGGGAGCGCTGACGAGGGTGCACTCGGAGCCGGTGGCCACACATTCGCCCTCGACGCAGCGGCGAAAGGTGGGGCTCTTCGCGCAGTCGGTGCGCGCCTCGAAACCGATCCCCTCACAGGCGACCACCACGTCGCCATCGCACCGCCGGCCTGCGCTGGGGTTGCAGGTCTTCTCGCCGACCCGGCAACCCACCCCGCCGTCCTCGCTCACCTGGCAGGTTCGACCCGAGCGCGAGCAGTCCCACAGCAACACAGTGCTGCCGCTGCAGAACCCGGCCTGATTGCCGCGGCAGGTGGGTACGGCGGGGCACGTCTGGGCTGCGCAGATGTTGAAGCTGCCAAACAAGTTCAGGTCGGTGCAGGTGGCCTGGTAGTCCTCACAGTTGACCTGGAAACGGTGGCTATCGAGGGTGCAGCCGGACAGGGTGTTGTTGCTGCAATTGCCCCTGGTGATTCCGGAGCCGAAGGTGCAGGCCCCCGCGTCACCGTCGAGCCGCCAGCAGGCCGCGGCCTTCGCGCATTCACCCTTCGCCTCGAGCATGCAGCGGTACACGTCGCGGAAGGGTTCTTCGAGCCCGGTGGTGAAGACGGGCTTGTTCTCGAGGGTGCCCGGCCACGGGAGGATGAGAGACGGGTTGGTGGTGCAGGCGGC
>JAYTAT010001034.1:0-2501 GCA_043737315.1 Archangium sp. | reverse complement strand
CGCGCGCCGCGGTGCGGCTCGGTGAACTCGGCGATGCGGAAGTCATTCCCGCGCTCCGTGAGCTCTCCGAGACGCCCAAGGACAAGAAGAACTGTGGTCAGGACGAAGCAGGCGAAGCGATTCGCACGCTCAAGAAAATGAAATGAGCGGGCCTTTGTAACCTCAAAGCCCCGGTTCCCAGCTCATCAACTTCTGCGCGGCCTCGAGCAACGTGGGCACCGTCGAAGGCCCCAACGAGTTGGTCTCCTCGTAATGATCCCCATCTGCCTGTTCAGCGAAGGGCTGGGTCGGGTGCAGCTTGTAGTCATACGGCGGCACCAGGTAGCCGACCTCATCACCCGACAACCCGACGATCATGTTGAGGTCGCCCCCCAGCTGCTCCTGCAGGTACGGCGGCCCGGGAGCCATCGCGAGGTCCGGCGGGTTCGGGTTGCTTGGAGTGATCAGCGGCCTCCCATACGCGAACGCAGCATCGAAGCCGATGGCCAGCTCGGGGAACAGCTCACCTGGCACCCCTAAGAACCGCACGGGCCCGAGCTGAATCTTCGAGACCTCCGACTGCACCTTGGGAAAGTTCGTCTCGCTGATCACCTTCATGCGATCGAAGTCGAAGAGCCGGCGCTTCAAGATGCTGAAGTTGATGAACACCAGCTGAAACGTGGTGTTCTCCACCCTGAACAGCAGCGGCTGGTGACCGAACGCGAGCAGCGGCGTGGTGATCTCCTGGGCGCCTGCCATCGCGTCGAGCGCGGTCTTCGCCACGATGTCACCGACCGCCTTCGTCTTCGCGAAGCTGCGTTGTTTGGCGATGGTGCCCTCGACGGTGGTGGTCTCGATGCCCAGCGGCGTCATCAGCCCGCCGACCTTGCCCTGCAGGAACACGCACGTGCCGCCCGCGCCCGGGGCGAGCAGCTGGCCCTGCGCGTTGAACACGCCTTTTTCGATCGCCTCTCGAATGGCCCAGGAAAAATCAGACGAGGCCATGTTGTTCACGTCGGAGAGCACCTCGGGGTGATTGCCCCAGTTCACCAGAGTGCCGATGGTGTCGCCCGACACCTTCTCGGTGAAGCGCAGCACGTTGACGGTGTCGTCCATCACTTGTGGGTCTCTCGAGTCGCGCAACGTCTCGCGGGTGCGCGTGCCGAGGTGGCCTACGGCCGCGAAGACCTTCGCAGGCTTTGCCGAAGTGGCCGCGTCGACCACCGCTTGCGCTGCGTTCTCGATGAGCACCTTGTCGAACCACACGTCATCCACACCGCGCTGGGGCAGGAACACCGGGCGCGGGCCCCACTGGCCCATGGTGTCGGGCGCCTCGTGCGTGTGCGTCGAGGAGATCATGATGAAGTCAGGCGGGTTTTGCATCTTCTTGGCCACCCGCGCGCGAATCTTGAGGATGTCGTCGTTGAAGATACCCACCGCGTCGATGCTCACGATGGCGATGGTGACGTCGCCGTTGGTCATCACCACCGCACGGGCGTACGTGTCGTCGTGCACGCTCCACATCGGCATGTTGTTGCCGAACCCCGCCAGCCAGAAGCCGTCGAACTTGCCGTTGCCCTCGGTGCCGTCGGCGTCGGGCGCGGTGTAGCCCACGTCACCCGGGCACGTGCGATCGCGGCCGCAGTCGGAGAACCAGTCGAGCACGCCGTCACCTTGCGAGCCGTCGGCATCAGGCGCGACGTAGCCCATGACGCCAGGGCACAAGGTGTCTTTGCCGCAGTCTTTGAAGGCGTCGGCGATCAACTCCGAGCAGTGCGGCAGGCCGTCGGTGCCCAGCGGCGCGCCTTCAGGGCAGATGTCGCCCTTGCTGGAAAGAAAGTCGGGGCGCGGCTGTTCCCAGCTGGTGGGGCTGGTGGCGATGGCGGCGATGCCCACCGTGAAATTGCCGTCGTTGCCCTTCTCGCAGCCGGGGCCTCCCGGGCAGAAATGTTCCGGAGGCACGCCCTTGCCGGGTTTGGGCGGAGCGCTGCACGAGAAAACGACCACGGCGAGGACGAGGCTCAGTCGGCGCATGTCGGGCTCATTGGCTGATGCACGAAGCCATGTCACGCGCTGTAGGTCGCAACATTGGCGCCGCTTTGTCACTGCCCTCGCGTTTGAGGGACGTCTGAGAGAAAGTGTCCGTCATGCGTTGGTTCCGTCTGTTGCTGTTGGCGTGGTGCTCTGGCTGTTCGTTCCTGGTGCAATTCGACCCCGAGTCGCAGCCCTGCGACTCGGCAGGGGCCTGCATCACCGGCTACTTCTGCTCCGATGCGGGGCTCTGCAAGTCGTACGACGGCGGGTTCGACGGCGAGGATGCGGGCACCACCGACGCTGCCGTCTGCACCGCGCGCGAGACGGCCTGCGGCGATGGCCGCGACAACGATTGCGACAACCAGACCGACTGCGCTGACTCCGACTGCGGGGGCGTTTCGTGTGACGATCGCGACCTCTGCACCACCGGTGAAGTCTGCACCTCAGGCGTGTGCCCTCGCGGAACGGCGCTGGTGTGCAACAGCCCG
>JAYTAT010001033.1:0-2504 GCA_043737315.1 Archangium sp. | reverse complement strand
GTTGGGTCGACGAGATGACGACGATGTGCCAGCCCGACTCGGTCGTCTTCTGTGACGGCAGCGAAGAAGAGCGCAAGCGCCTCACCGAGTTCGCCGTCAGCAAGGGCATCCTGATTCCGCTGAATCAGGAGAAGCACCCGGGCAGCTACCTGCACCGCAGCAACCCCAACGACGTCGCGCGCGTCGAGCACCTCACCTTCATCTGCACTCCGAAGAAGGACGACGCCGGCTCCACCAACCACTGGATGGCGCCCGACGCCGCGTACACGAAGCTGCGCGGCCTGTTCGAGGGCTCGATGAAGGGCCGCACGATGTACGTGATCCCCTACGTGATGGGGCCGCTGGGCAGCGAGCACTCCAAGATCGGCATCGAGGTCACCGACTCGGTCTACGTCGTCTTGAACATGCAGATCATGACCCGCATGGGCAAAGCCGCGCTCGAGGTGCTGGGCGATGGCGACAACTTCAACCGCGGGTTGCACTGCACCGGCGACGTGAACCCCGACCGCCGCTACATCTGCCACTTTCCCCAGGACAACACGATCTGGTCGTTCGGCTCGGGCTACGGCGGCAACGCGCTGCTGGGCAAGAAGTGCCTCTCGCTGCGCATCGGCAGCTACCTGGGCAAGTCAGAAGGGTGGCTGGCCGAGCACATGCTCATCCTGGGCGTGGAAGACCCGGACGGCACCAAGACCTACGTGGCCGCCGCGTTCCCTTCGGCCTGCGGCAAGACCAACTTCGCCATGATGATTCCCCCGCGCCGTTTCGCGGGCTGGCGCGTGTTCACGGTGGGCGACGACATCGCCTGGCTGCGCGTGGGTGACGACGGGCGTCTGTGGGCGGTCAACCCCGAGAACGGGTACTTCGGCGTCGCGCCGGGCACCAACATGAAGAGCAACCCCAACGCGATGAAGACCATCTCGAAGAACACCATTTTCACGAACGTCGCCGTGACGAAGGACGGAGAAGTCTGGTGGGAAGGGCTCGACGGCGAGGTGCCTGACGAGCTCACCGACTGGAAGGGCCAGCCCTGGAAGAAGGGCAGCACCGAGAAGGCCGCGCACCCGAACTCCCGCTTCACCGCGCCCGCCGCGAACAACCCGATTCTCTCGAGCCACGTGAACGACCCGCGGGGCGTGCCGATCAGCGCCATCATCTTCGGCGGCCGCCGCTCGACCACCATCCCGCTGGTGATGCAGAGCTTCAACTGGGCGCACGGCGTGTACCTCGGCTCGACCATGGCTTCCGAGACCACCGCCGCTGCGACGGGCGCGACCGGCGTGGTGCGACGTGACCCGATGGCGATGCTGCCCTTCGCTGGCTACAACGTGGCCGACTACTTCCAGCACTGGCTCAACATGCAGAAGCGGGTGCCCTACCCGCCCAAGATCTTCATGGTGAACTGGTTCCGCAAGACCAAAGAGGGCAAGTTTCTCTGGCCCGGCTTCGGCGACAACATGCGCGTGCTCAAGTGGATCCTCGATCGGGCCCACGGCAAGGTCGGCGCGCAAGAGACGCTCTTCGGTTGGGTGCCCAAGCAGGGTCACATCGATCTCTCGGGCCTCGACATCGCGCCCGAGACGGTCGACGAAGCGACGCACATCGATGACGGTGAGTGGAAGACCGAGCTGGAAGACCAGAAGACCTTCTTCGAGCAGTTCGGCGAGCGCATGCCGAAGACGCTCGAGCTCATCCGTCAGCAGCTGCTCTCTCGCCTGAGCTGACAGCCGCCCGCATCGACGCTCGTCCTGCCGTCGTCAGCCCTGCGCCGGCAACCCCTCGCCTCGTCGCGCTGTGCGACGGGCGATGAACTTGCGAGCCTCCTCGACCCAGAGAACGAGACTGGCGACGGCTCCGATGGCGAACATGTCGGAGAGCGGAATGGGCACGGTGTGGAACACCCTGTTCAGCGGTGGCAGGAACACCACGGCGAGCTGGAGCGCGTTGCCCAGCAGCAGCCCCCCGATGAGCCACGCATTCTTGAAGACGCCCAGGTCGAACGCCGAGCGTCGCTCCGAGCGGCAGTTGAGGACATTGAACCATTGGCAGACCGCCAGGACCGTGAAGGTCTCGGTCTGCACCTGGGGGAAGGGCAGGTCTGTCGAGAGGCGATAGACGAACCAACCCAGCGTGGAGATCGCGATGGAAGGCGTCATGAACATCATGCGCCGCAGAATGTTTCGGGTGAGCAACGGCTCATTGGGCCGTATGGGTTTGCGGCGCATCTCGTCACCCTCGGGAGGCTCCATCACCAGATTGACCGTGACCGTCCCCTCGGTGACCAGGTTGATCCAGAGGATCTGCACGGCCACCAGCGGTGGCTGGTAACCCAGGATGAGCGCGGTCAGGAGCACCACCACGGAGGCCATCGAAGTGGAGAAGAGATACAGGATGACCTTCTGAAGGTTGCGGTACACGACGCGCCCTTCTTCGATGGCCACCACGATGGTGGCGAAGTTGTCGTCCATGATGACGATCTTCGAGGCCTCCTTCGCCACTTCGGT
>JAYTAT010001032.1:0-2505 GCA_043737315.1 Archangium sp. | reverse complement strand
GTCGTCAGCCGGACCCGCTGAGTCACGTGCATGAGGAAATGATCGAGCACCGCCGTCAACTGCCGCATCACCAACACCGTTTGCATGAAGCCCCCTTTTGGTTTTCGGTGACCGTCATCGCACACGGCCCCGACAACCAACCCCCACCACGTCACATGAGCTCAGCGTGCGCCGTGCCGAGAGCCCGCGCGCACCGGGCGACTCACCAAACCCCTCACCCACCACCCCTCATCAAGGCCAGTCCACCGTCGTGCGCGCAGTGGCTGGAGCAGAAAGACTCCACCGCTTCTGCCGCGTACCGAGAATTCGCTCGAAGAATCGGTGCAGCACGCAAACCACCACCGCATGGCGCGATGTTTGCGAGCACGGCTTCCCCGGGAGGTGGGACCGATGCTGGCTCGCGTGAAATCTGGAGCACTGATGGGCGTAGACGCCGTGGTGGTCGAGGTGGAGGTGGACATGTCGCTGGGCATGCCCTTCTTCAACGTGGTGGGGCTGCCGGAAGGCGCGGTGCGTGAGTCGAAGGTGCGGGTCATCTCGGCGCTCAAGAATGGCGGCTTTACGCTCCCGATGAAGCGCATCACGGTCAACCTCGCCCCCGCCGACTTGAAAAAGGAGGGCGCCACCTTCGAGCTGCCCATCGCGCTGGGCGTGCTGGCCGCAGCGGGCTTCCTCGAACTCGAGCCGCTCCAGGGCTACCTCTTCGGAGGTGAGCTCGCGCTCGATGGCGCGCTCAAGCCCATTCGGGGTGTGTTGCCCCTGGCGCTCGCGGCACGTGACGGCGGTTTTCGCGGCGTGATGGTGCCCATGGCCAACGCGGGAGAAGCCGCGCTGGTCGATCGCATCGAGGTGCTCGCGGTGGAGTCGATCACCCAGGCCGTGATGCACTTCACCGGCGAAGAGCGCATCACGCCGTACGATCGCACCCGGCCCTCACCGAGCCCCAAGGTCGATCCCAACGCCGTCGACATGTCAGAGGTGCGCGGCCAACAAGACGTCAAAGACGCACTCGAGATGGCCGCCGCGGGAGGTCACAACGTGTTGCTGTGCGGCGCGCCCGGCTCAGGCAAGACGATGCTCGCGCGCAGGCTGCCCGGAATTCTGCCGCGCATGACCTTCCAGGAAGAGCTCGAGGTCACCCGCATCTATTCGGTGCTCGGCCTGCTCGCCGACGGCCAGGCCCTCATCAAGGATCGGCCCTTTCGCGCGCCGCACCACACCATCAGCGACGCGGGTCTGGTCGGTGGTGGACCGCAGACGAGGCCAGGAGAGCTCTCCATGGCGCACCGCGGGTTGCTCTTTCTGGACGAGCTGCCCGAGTTCCGCAGGCACGTGCTCGAGGTGCTCCGCCAACCGCTCGAAGAAGGCGTGGTGCGACTCGCGCGCGCCAATCATCACGTCACCTATCCCTGCCAGGTGATGTTGATGGCCGCGATGAACCCGTGCCCGTGCGGCTTCTACAACGTGTCTCCCGATCGCGCGTGCATCTGCGGCGAGACGAAAGTGAAGGACTACTTCAACCGCATCTCGGGCCCGCTGCTCGATCGCCTCGACATCAGCCTGCCGACCAGGCCAGTCGACGTGAAGATGCTCTCGCATTCCAGCCGGCAGGAAAAACCATCGTCCTGGTTTCGAGAGCGGGTGGAAGCAGCGCGCGCGATTCAGGCGGAACGTTTTCGCGACGAGCCCGGCATCTACTCGAACGCCCAGATGGGACCGCGGCTGCTGAGCCAACACGTCAAGCCGACTCACAGCGCGCTGCGCATGCTGGAGAACGCGGTCAAGGCGTTCGGGCTCTCGGCGCGCGCGCACGATCGCATTCTCAAGATGGCGCGCACCCGGGCTGATCTCGAGGGCCAGGCCATCGTGAACGATCAACACATGTCGTTCGCCGTGGGCTGCCGCGTGCTCGATCGCAAGGGGTGGTTGCCGGGGGAAGCGTCGCCGGCTCCAGCGTGGGTCAAACCCGCGCCCACCGTCAGGACTCCACCCCGGTAGTGCCAATGAGTAGGGTGCCTGACCATGACTCGCACCCTCACGCTCACCCTTGGTTTTCTGGCGCTCACCGGCTGTGTCTCAGTGGTGGACGCCCGCGAAGGCGGTGCTCAACGCAATTGCCGCTTCGAGCAGCGCTGCGGAAACATCGGCTCTCGCCAGAAATACGCCAGCATCGAAGAGTGCCTGGTCGACAAGCGCGCCGACTTTCAGAACCTCTGGCCGACCGACAGGTGCGAGGGCCGCATCAACGGCGAGACGCTCAACGTGTGTTTCCAGGCGATCGAAAACACCCAGTGCAACAACCTGGTCGACTTCTTCGCCACGATCTCGAAGTGTGAATCGAGCGACGTCTGCACCGCGGGCGCGCCCCGGGGCTGCAACTGCGGCAACGGTGAGACCTGCTGCAACAACGCCTGCACCAACCTGCAGAACGACCGGAACAACTGCGGTGGCTGTGGCACGACCTGCGGTGCAGGCTTGAGCTGCCAGTCGGGCGTCTGCCGCTGA
>JAYTAT010001031.1:0-2507 GCA_043737315.1 Archangium sp. | reverse complement strand
TCACCCTGGCCGATGGCACCCACCACGCGGGGTTGCCCTTTCTGGCGATGATGGGCCTGGCCCGTTCGGCAGCCGAGGGCAAAGCGAACATCGGTGGCCAGCAGGTAGCGCCTGATCAGATCTACCTGGCCGGCCTCGATCTCTGTCTGGCGTTGCGCTCCCGCAATCCTGCGCTGGGCGCGAACCCCTACGTCGAGGCACTGCAGGTGCGTTGCACCGACGGGCTGATGGCGATGCGAAAGCCGGTGCCCGACACCACGATGGCCACGGTCAGCCCGCCGCGCTCCACGCCGGGTGTGCCGCTCGCGCCGGTCGGTGACCTGCGGCGCGTGACGCTGCAGCCGCGCTGGAGCCGGCCGGTTGCTCTGGGTGAAGAAGGCGGCCGCATTCTGCTGGGGAAACGGTGGGCGATCGTCCACTCGCCCCACGCAGCGCACGCGTTCACCAAGGCGGGCGCCACCGCCTTCCGGCATCTCTCGACACGCGGCGTGGCCATCAGCGTTGACGGCGATGCCATCTGTGCGACGCCAGAGCGGCTGCTTTTCTACGAAGGCCGCGGGCCCACCGCGCAGTGGCTGCGAGATTCCGACGGCGGCAGGCTTGGGCCGGACCTCATGGCGATCGACGGCGTGCTGGTGTGCCCGCTGGGGCGGCGCGGCGTCGCGGGCTTCGCGCGTTTGTCGGGCCGCGAGCTGTGGCGCTTCGAGCCGCCGCGCACGCAGAGCGTCACTTTTTCGCGGGTGGGAACCCGCGTCCTGGTGGGCACCGACGGCGGCACGCTCTACGGCATCGACGCGCATGATGGGCAGGTGCGCTTTCGGGTGAAGGCGGGGCTGCCGGTGGCGAGGGCGCCCGTGGCGGTGCGCAACCGCGCGCTGGTGGTGCTCAACCGCGGCGAACACTCGGCCATCTATCTGTGCGACGCGCTCTCGTCGGGTGACACCACGCCCGCCGGCGCCATCGTGTGGACACGCGAGCTCATCCTTTCGTCGCCTTCCGCCCCCGTCTGGGCGCGGGGCCACACCTGGCTGGGTGGCGCTCGCGATGGGCGCACCGTGCTCATGTGTCTGGGGCCGCGCGGTCAGGTGCTCTTTGAAAAGACCATTCCCTGCGATGCGCGCACGTTGTCGTTGCTGCCGTGGGAAGGCGGTGTGCTGGTGGCCGATGCACGGGGCGCTGCGACGCGGGTGCTCCCCGACGGCAGCGCAGAGTGGGTGCTGGGCTCTTCGGGCGACGAACTCAACCGCGCCATTCCCATCACCGTGCGCCGCAGAACCCTGGTGGTGCCGGGCCCGGTGACACGCCTGGTTCAACCCCGAGGTGGCCGGGTGCTCGCCGAGTTGAACACCGGCCCGCGCATGCTCGACCTGGTGACTGACGCCAGGCTCACCATCTACGTGCTGCGCGAGCCCGGCACGCTCGAGACCTTCGTGCCGGGCACCGCGCTCGCGGTGGTGCCTTCAGCGGGCTGACCACCACGCCTTGAACTCTTCCCACGAGATGCGACCGGAGTGGTTGATGTCGATCACCTCGAGCGCGACGGCGAGCTCCTCTTCGGGCAGGTCCTGACCGAGCGCCTCGAGCAGGCGCGTCAGCTCGGCGCGATCGATGCTGCCCGAACCATCACGGTCGAACGACTTGAAGACCTCGAACACTTCATCGCGTTCGGTGTCGTCATCGAGTTCCTGGTGACTGGTCTTCGCGTGCATCGGAGGGCGCCGGCGGGTCACCGCCTTCACCTTCGGCTTCGGCTTCGGCGCAGATTTCTTCTTCGGGGCGGGTTTCTTCGCCACGGCGCGCACTTTTTTCGGGAGCTTCTTCAAGGGCTTCTTCTTCTTCTTGGTAGCCATGCGTCTGACCAGCATGCACCACGGCGCTTTCGCCCGGAATGATCATGTGGCATTCAAGGCCATGCTGCCTCGCGAGCTGATCGACCTGCACATTCACATGGGTGGTGCTGTCGCCCCGCACATCCTGTGGTCCATTGCTCACCAGCAGGGCTTCAAGCTGCCGGTGAAGAACTACTTCGAGTTCGTCGAGCTGATCACCGCGTCGCCCGACAAGGTCGACAGCCTCGATAGTTACTTGAAGATCATGCACCAATGGACGGAGAAGATTCAGAGCTCCCCCGCGGCGATCGAGCGCTCGGTCTACGAGGTGATCGGCAAGGAATACCGCAGCTCGCGCGTCACGCAGATCGAGCTGCGCTTCAACCCGATGAAGCGCAACCTGCACTCCGAGCTCGATCTCGATCACATCATCTCGGCGGCCATCCGCGGCATGGACCGCGCGGTGCTCGAGTACGACGTGAAGGCCTGCCTGATTTTCTGCCTGGCCCGCGAGTGGGACAGCAAGCTCAACAGCATCATGGTGGAGAAGGCGATCAAGTACCGGCACCGCGGCGTGCTGGGCATCGACCTCGCGGGCACCGAGGCCAACGCGCTCGAGCTCAAGCCCGAGGTGGTCTCGCAGTACGAAGATCTCTTCGAGCACGCGCGCAAGGGTGG
>JAYTAT010001030.1:0-6275 GCA_043737315.1 Archangium sp. | reverse complement strand
GCGCGCGAACGCATCCGCCGGGAGGAAGACCTGGCCCACGCCGTAGCAGCGGCGGTGCGGCATCTCGAAGCCGAGCTTGATTCCCTCGCGCTTGAAGAAGCGGTGAGAAATCTGAACCATGATGCCCGCGCCATCGCCCGTGAGTGGATCGGCGCCGGTCGCCGCGCGGTGCGCCATTCGCTGCAGCACCTCGAGGGCCTGCTCGACGATCGCGTGCGACTTCTCGCCCTTGATGTTCGCGACGAAGCCGATGCCGCAGCTGTCTTTCTCCGTCTGCGGGTCGTACATCCCAACTGGGCCGGGCTGACTCATGACGACTCCGATTCGGCGAGGCGATGCAGCCATCACCTTAATGCACCGCGTTATGCTACCGCAGGAATCACCCGCCGGCCCCGGTCGTTGCACGGGCCGTCCTGCCGGGTCAGCTCACAGGAACTCAATGCAAAATGTCGTCGTCGCGGCCCTTCTCGTCATTTCTTCCAACGTTTTGGCGCAAGCAGAAACACCGCCGCCGGCCGTCGTCGTTCAACCACCGCCGGCCGCCGTGCCTCGCCAAACTGAGTGGAACTTCGGAGCCGGGTTGGGCTTTTCGTTCGGTGGCTTTGGCCTGAGCGCGAACGCCATCGGGCTCGCGGGGCCCGCCGGAAGCGGGGGACTGGGGGGCCTTGGTGTCACGCCTTCGCCCCGCGCGACGCTCTTGCTCGAGCGGCGACTCACAGACCAACTGTTCCTCAGCTTCAATGCGGGCGCGGGCTACACCGCCCTCCAGAGTTCGACGTTCAGCGGATTCTCGTACCGGAACCTGAGCCTGGAAGGCAGCCTCGGCCTGCGCCGGCTCTTCAACCCCGGCGGCGTCATCGAGGTCTCTGCGTTCGGCGCCGCAGCCGTGAACTACGGCAACTTCGAAGGCCGCAGCGTCCTAAGAACCATCGACGGCATGGGCGGGACGACGTCGACGCCGCAGATCTCTCGCGGCAATTCGTTCGCGGTCGGAGCGGTCGCGGGCTTGACCCTCGAGCGTGAGCTCATCACCGGCCTCGCGGTTCGACTCTCGAGCAGCATCCTCGGCTTCAACTACGGCGGTTCGAACTTAACAATCCTCGTTTCGGACACCCCGACCGAGAGCGCGGGCGACCTGTTCGACGTGGGTCTGCGCTTCAACCCGGCGATCGAACTTCGCTACGCCTTCTAGGGCCGCTACAGGACCTGACTCAAGGCCGTCATATTCGCGGCGAGAGGCTCTGCTCTCGAAGGCCGCGAAAGTAATTCCGCCAGGGCCGGCGGTACTGGCACCGCCCGCCCGATCAACGGCTCGACGATCGAATCGAACTTGGCCGGATGCGCGGTCGCAGCGACGATCCACGTCCCCTTCCTGCCGCGAGCTCGAACTCGCCGAAGCACCTCGACGCCACACGCGGTGTGCGGACAGATGATCTCGTTGTGATGCTCGAGCGTGCGTTTGATGGTCGAACGAATCGTCTCGTCATCGACCCAATCTGCCTCCACCACTTTCGCCACGTCGGGGAACCGATGCCGCAGCCGCTCCACGTTGCTGGGCGCCCCGACATCCATCGCGTTGGCGAGCGTCGCGAGGCTGGCCTTCGGCTCGTAGTGACCCGTGGCCAGAAAATCAGCGAGCACGCGGTTCGCGTTCGTCGCGAGCACCACACCATCGATGGGTAAGCCACATTCCTTCGCGAGTAGACAGGCAAACGCATTACCCAGATTCCCAGTCGGAATCACGAATGACGATGAGCCCTTGCCCTGCTCCTGCGCCGAGAGTGACGCCTGCGCGTAGTACGCCATCTGCGGCAACAATCGCCCCAGGCTGATGCTGTTGGCTGAGACGAGCGCGTGCTTCGCCGACAGCGCCCGATCACCAAACGCCGCCTTCACCATGCGCTGACAATCATCGAAGGTGCCATCGACGCGAAAAGCGCTGACGTTGTCCCCGAAGGCGCCGAGCTGATGCGCCTGCCGCGGTGAAACGCGCCCCTCGGGGTACAAAATCACCACTCGAAATCCCGGCCGGCGGTGAAAAGCCGAAGCGACCGCGGCCCCCGTGTCACCCGAGGTGGCCACCAGCACCGTGGTGAGGCGATCGACCTTGGCCAGTCGAGTGAGGCACGCTGCGAGAAATCGAGCCCCAAAATCCTTGAACGCCGCCGTGGGGCCGTGAAACAGCTCGAGCAAGCCGGTGTCTTCCGACAGCCACTTCGTCGGAGCGTCGAACGTGAACGCCTCATGCACGATGTCTTCGAGTGACGGCTCGAGCACCTCGCCTGCGAAAAACGGCCGGAGCAACGTGCTGACGCGGGTGCGGAGATCGTGGCCCCACGGCCCTGAGTGAGCGGCGAGTGAAGGCGGCGTGTACAGCCCGCCATCCGGCGCGAGGCCCACCGAGATCGCCTCGGAGACCGAGACCTCGCTGCCACCCCGCGTGCTGGTCACCTTCATGGAATCACCCCCGCGGCAGGACCACTCACCGGACTGACGAGCTGATCGCTCTGCAGCCCTGCTTCTTTGAACGCCGCTGCCATCGCCTGGCCCGCGCGCACTGCGCCTTCGCGCGACTCGAACCAACCGAACACGCTGGGCCCGGCCCCTGAGATGCTCGCCCCCAGCGCACCTGAGTCGAGCGCCGCCTGCTTCACCTTCGCAAACCCGGGAATCAACGAAGCGCGGCGAGGCTCGACCAGCACGTCACGAAACCCACGCCGGATGAGTGAGGCGTCGTTCATGAAACAGCCGGAGAGCAGCAGAGCCAACCCTTCGCTTTGCACCACGAAGTCGTGCAGCTCATACGAACCCGCCAACACGGCGCGCGCCTTCCGCGTCTCGAGCACGAAGTGCGGGTGCACCAGGGCCACGTGAAGCCACTCGGGCGTCGGCACCTTCACCGGCGCGCCTTGTGCGGGCGCGATCACCAGGCCACCCAGCAGCATCGGCCCCACGTTGTCGCCGTGAGCACTGCCGGTCGCCGCGGCCTCCCCATTCATCGCGCATTGATAGAGCGTCTCGCGCGAGACGGGCGCCTCGAGCACCGCGTTGGCTGCCACCACTGCAGCGACAGCCGAAGCGGCCGAGCCCCCCATGCCCGAGCCCATCGCGATGCCCTTGTCGATCTCCACCTCGAAGCCGAGACCCGCGGGGAGCGACTTCAACATCGTCAACAGCGCGCGCCCGGCGGTGTTTTCGATCGCCGTCATCGGCAGTGGAATCTCAGCGCCCCGAATCGCCACGATCTTCACGGTGCCTGAATCGGTCAACGTGACCGTGACGCGATCACCCGCGCCGGCGACCGAGTGACCGAGGATGTCGAAGCCCACCGCCACGTTCCCGATCGAGGCGGGCGAGAACGCCGTGGCTCGTTTCACAGCTTCGCTCCGATGGCGGCTGCGACGCGGAGCAGGTCAGCAAAGACGCCCGCGGCCGTGACCTCGGGCCCTGCGCCCGGCCCCTGCACCACGAGCGGATTCTCGCTGTATCGCTTGGTGGTGAACTGCACGACGTTGTCGGTCAGCTTGATGTGCGCGAAGGAGTGATCGAGCGGCAGCGCCACCAACCCCACGCTCGCCTTGCCCGCCGCATCGAGCTTCGCCACGTAGCGGAGCACCCGCTGTTCCTTCTGCGCCGCTTCGAGCTTCGCGAGCATCGGCGCATCGAGCTCGGGCAGACGCGCCATGAAGTCGGCCACGCTTACGGCTCGCAGCGCCTCAGGAACCAGCGACTCGAGCGCGACCTCTGCCAGTTCCATCTTCGAGCCGTTCTCACGCGCGAGAATGGTGAGCTTCCTCGCCACGTCGAGCCCGGAGAGATCGTCGCGGGGATCCGGCTCGGTGTAGCCCAGCTCTTTTGCCTGACGCACCAGCGCGCTGAACGGCACCGTGCCGTCGAACTTGTTGAACAGGTACGCGAGGGTGCCCGAGAAGATCCCCTCGACTGATCGCACCTCATCGCCCGTATCGATGAGATCGCGCAGCGTGTTGATCACCGGCAACCCGGCGCCCACCGTGGACTCGTAGCGAAAGTGCGCCCGCTTGGATTTGATCGCCGTGTATCGGGCCAACGGCCCTGCCCCGGCGTTCTTGTTCGGGGTGATCACGTGAATGCCGCGCTCGAGCCAGCCGATGTACTTCTCGGCCACCGCGTCGCTGGGGCTGCAGTCGACGATCACCGCGTGGGGCAGGTGATCGGCGTGTACGTGCGCCGCGAAGAGGTCGAGATCCGTCTCGGTCTCGAGCTTCGCCTTGCCGTTCTCGAAGGTGACCACCGACTCGGCCAGCACCATGTGCTTGCGACCCACCACCGCGCGCACGCGCAGGTCGATGTTCGAGACCTCGAGCAGCCGCTCCCGCGCTTCGTGCACCATCTTGAGGAACGCCTGCCCGACGTTGCCAGGGCCGATCACGCCCACGGAGATCGTCTGGGCTGAGAGATAGAAACCAGCGTGCACCGCCCGCAGGGCCTTGCGCGCGTCGGCCGCGTCGATGGCGACCGAGATGTTCCGCTCGGAAGCGCCCTGCGCGATCATGCGCACGTTCACGCCAGCGCGGCCGAGCGCCGCAAAGAGCCGGGCGGCCACACCCGGAGTACCGGCCATGCCGTCACCGACCACCGCCAGCGCGGCGATGCCCCTCGTCACCGTCACGTCGGTCAGCTGCTTGCTTTGCAGCTCGCGCGTGAACGCCTCGAGCACCGCCTTGCGCGCGGCCTCTCCATCGGTCTCGCGAATCACGCAGCAGATGGAGTGCTCCGAAGAGCCCTGCGAGATCATCACCACGGAAACGCCCGCCAGCTTGAGCGCCTGAAACGCGCGCTCGGCGGTCCCCGGCACGCCGATCATGCCCGCGCCTTCGATGTTCAGGATCGCCAGGCCCGTGAAGGTGGTGACGCCTTTCACGGGGGTGGCCAGGTCACGCTCGGCAGAGATGCGCGTGCCGGTGTGCGTGGGGTTGAACGTGCTGCGCGCGATGATGGGAATGTTGCGCTCGAAGGCGGGCGCCATCGTCTGCGGGTGAATGACCTGCGCTCCGAAGTAGGCCAGCTCGCAGGCCTCGCTGTAGGAGAGCCGTTCGATCAACACCGCTTCGGGAACCAGCCGCGGGTCGGCCGAAAGAACGCCGTCGACGTCGCTCCAGATGTGCAGCTCTTTGGCGGCGAAGAGCGCGGCGAAGATCGCTCCGGAATAGTCAGAGCCGTTGCGGCCCAGCGTGGTGATGCGGCCATCGGGCGTACGCGCCACGAAGCCGGTGACGATGGTGCGCTCGCCTGGATCTCCCAGGTGGGCGATCAGCTTCTGCGTCGAGGTCTCCCACTGAACCATCGCACCGAGATCGCTCTTCTCGACGACCAGCACCTCACGCGCGTCGAGCCAGCGGCTGATTGCCCCGCGGGCTCGCAGCGTGGCGTCCACCAGCGTGGAGGACCAGACCTCGCCCAGGCCTGAGACCAGATCCATCAGGTCGCTCGAGACGGCTCCGATGAGCGATTGCGCGTGCAGAAGATCACGCAGCGAGGCGAACTCGGCTCGCAGCCTTTCCAGCACCGGCTCGACCTTCGCGCCCAGCAAGGCACGCGCCGTCTCGACGTGTCTGAGCTCGAGCGCCAGCAGCGCGTCTTTCCATGAGCCGTCTCGGGCAGCGGCCCGCTTCACCAGATCGATGAGCGCGTCCGTCACGCCCTTCATCGCGGAGATCACCACCACCTGTCGCTCTGACCGCGCCAGAAGAATGTCCACCACCCGCGAGATGCACTCCGCGTTGGCGACGCTGCTGCCCCCGAACTTGTGACCGATCACGCGGCAGACCCTAGCACCAAGGGCTCGAGCTCCTCGCGAGGAGAGGCAGCATCGTCAGAGCGTGACACCCGCGCCGTTCACAACTCGCATGCGGACAAGCGCAGCGAAATCAAAAGCAGAGACCGACGAGCGTCGTGAGATCGACGTACCGCGGTGGACCTGCGCCGAGCAGCGCCGTGAACGACGCCTTGACCCCGATGCGCCCCGAGATGGGCACGTTCTTCCGCGCGGGCAGCTCGTACACGAGGCCCAGCCCGGTCTCGATGCCGCTGCGGTGGTGAACGCCGCTCTCGTGGTCAGACAACCCCAGCACCACGGGAATCGGGTCCATCTTCACGTGCTCCCAGCCCGCTTCGTGTTGGTGCGCGAAATTCACTGAGAGGAATGGGCGCAGGCGCGCTTGCGTCGGCCACTCGAACCGCGCGCCCAGCCGAATCATCGTCAGCACGTCGATCGGCTGCGTGTACATGCCCAG
>JAYTAT010001029.1:0-6281 GCA_043737315.1 Archangium sp. | reverse complement strand
TCACCCAGGCACGTTCAACTCGAATCGGCCCTTGCCCTCGTGGTGATCCAACACCACCACCAACCTCCGCCCCGCGTAATCCCCCCAGTCGGCCAGCTCGACCGACCACCACAGAGCGCTGTCGAACTCATCGAGCAGCACGTGCGGTTCGATCGCCACCCTCTGCCCGCCCATCGTCTCGACCCGCAGCCAATCGCCCCACTCGAACATGGGCACCGGCGCGTTCACATTCCACGTGAGCCCACCCGAGATGCGCAGCTTCGAGCGCAGCACCTGAAGCTTCGGAGCCTGCCGCATCGGCCCGCCCACGCGCACGTAGTTCGCCAGCCGCCGCCGTTTGGTACCGGTGAAGGGCTCGACCACGAAGCGCGCCATACCTGAGGGCAGCGCCGGAGCCGCCTTCGCCAGCTTTTCCACCGCCTGATGCACCCACCGCTCGGTGTACCGCCCCCACAAGGTGCTCGCACCTTCGTAGTGCTGCAGCTCGTACTCGCGGCCGCTGGTGAAGTACCCGGAATAGTCGCCGCACGTGCCCGCGGTGATCACGTGCTTCACGCCACTGCTGGCTTGAATGATCAGCTCACTGAGCCGATGCGCCATCCACGTGGTCGGCTCACCCGACAAGCCGATCACGGCCACGTCACCCACTTGCACCAGGCGCAGCGGTAACTTCTCAGGCTGATACTGCAGCACGTCGAGCACGGGCTGGATGATGGCCATGGCGAAGTCGTCATCGACCTTGGGCCAATGCGGATCATTCGCGTTGGCCGGGTCGTGATCGCGCAGGCCTTCAGACAAGTAGCCTGGTCCGAGCTCAGACCCCGCAAGCGTCGACGCACCGATGCGCGCCTCGTCAGGCAACCGCGCGGGGCCGCGATCGGTGGGCACGGTCGAGCCGCGAATCTCTGCTTCGGTGAAACGCACGCTCAACTTCGGCTGCGTGGCGTTCCTGGTAGCGAGCTCGAAGGCCTCGACCAGCGCCGCACCGAGCCGCGCGCCGTGCTGCTTGACCAACATCACATTGTCCGCAAGCGACTGCCGTTTGCGGATCAGCTCCGCCAACGTCATGCCGGGAGGGCGTGGATCCACGTCGCCGACCGCCCCCGCTCCGAGCCCGATGATCGGCCGCACCCCGGTGCGCGAGTGCATCAATGCTTCCGCTGACTGCTGCGCTGCGCCAAACCAGTCACCACCCAGCGCGCCATGTTCGCGGGCCAGCATCGACGCGTGACCTGCGAACGTGGCGAACGCACCGATGGGCGTACCGTCGAGTGCACTGGCCGCGAGCACCTGCAGCCGAGGATCGACACAGAGCCGCTCGAGCTCTCTGACCTCTGGCGGCGCATCGCGCAGGGTAGACATCCGCGCGCGGACCTCTGACTCGGCCTGGCCCTGAAAGTTGTTCATCGCTGCCTCGAGGCTGCGATTGACCGTCCAATTCCACACGGGCACCACGCCATGCCCCACGCGCGCAGGCTCGAGCGCGGCGCATGCCTGTTTCACCGCAGCGGCGATGCGCTCACACAGATCATCCGCCAGCTCGCGATGAAAGCCGCGCACCCACGGGTAGCTGGTGCAGAACGCGTCGTAGTACGGCACCGCGTACAAGTTGCCGGGGCCCCCGTGGTTGTGTGCACCAGTCAACACCACCCGCCCCACGTGAAGACCTTCGCTCGCCGTGAGCAGCGCGATGCGCTCCGCCAGATAGCGGCTGCCCGCGTGGAGATCGGCTGCGATGAACGCGACCCGCTCGCCTTCACCGTCGTCGAGCAGCAAGACGCGCGCAAAGAGTCGGCTGACGAAGTTCACCGCCCGGCGCGGCGTGAGGCCGGGGCCCCAGCCGGCGGTCCACGTGCCCATCGGAGGTGTGATGTCGGTGATCGCAGCCGCTGCACGAAAGCCGAGCCCGGTGGGGATCGCCGCGGGTTCCGGCCGTGAGAACTCGATGACGTCCATGGGGGACGACAGCTTGGCAAATCCCCGAGGCAGCCGGCCTGCGAATCGCTCATGCTGCGCGCCCTCCATGAGTGACGAAGCGTCGACGCAGAAGCTCGGTGAACACCGCCGCCGCCAGGCCGAGCTGAGAATCGAAGTGCGAAAGCTCGAGTCGCACGTCGGCCTGCTCGAGAAGCAGCTCGACGCGCGTGACGATGCTTCGGTAAGGGTGAAGCTGGGGAACTCAGAGGCGCGCCTGGCCGAGGCCAACGAAGAACTCCTGAGGGTCACCGATGCACTCGAAGGCGCCGAAGCCGCGCGTGCAGAAGCGGCGGCCACCATCGAAGAACTGGAGCAGCTGGTCGACTCGTTCTCGACCGTGACCAAAGGCGTGCCTGAGCTGGTCGAAGTGCTCAGCGCGATGCGTTTGTGCGTGGGAGCGCTCGCCACTTCGCGCCGCCTCGAGCGCACTCACGAGTCGCTGCCGGAACCGAAGGACATTTCGGCTGCGCTCACGCAGGCGCTCATGCTGCTGGCGAACACGCTCGCTTCACGAACGGGCCGTGCTGCGGTCACTGCGCGCCGGGGCTGACATCACCGCGGGCGACTCTTTGCGGCCCGTGGCGACACGGTCCCGAGCCGTCGCGGCCCCCCTGACCGTTCCGACAGGCGCCCTCGTGGCGACTCGTCTCCGAGGGTTTGGAGGCCCACGCGCATCGACCCTCAAGTCCACCGCACGCGCATCACCGACGCGCGGCCGGTGCGCTCGATGATCTCGATTTGCGGCGCACCGCCCGCGCGCTTGACCATCTCGCCCACCACCCCGGACAAGAACTCGGGAGAGGTCGAGAAGTCGCTGACCATCAGGTTCACTTCGCGCTCCGCCACCTTCACCACCTTCGCCTCGATGAAGTTCGCTCCCGACATCAAACTCTTTGGCACCCGGGCCAGAGCCTGGTCGACCGAGAGCAACTTCATCATCACCCTCACCAAGCCACCCATCGCGGTCTCGAAGTAGCCCGCCAGAAAGCACGCGCCCATCTCGCGCTCGGCAGTGGCTGGGTCGACACCGCGATGAACTTCGTCGCGCAGCAGCTGAAACGCGCGACCGAAGACCTCGGCGTCGACCGCGGGCGCATGGAGCCCCATTTCGCGGAACTGCGCCTTGAGCGTGGGGGAAGTCTTCCCGCCATACGCACGCGTAAAAAGACCCTCGACGGTGTGTTTGAAGACGAGTCGGCGCGTCATCCTGCCCCCATCGAACCGCTATCAAAGTTGTGGCATCCCGTCGAACACCGCGAACTGGCGCAAGAGCGACTCACCGGTGCCGCGCCCCAGGCATCACAAGCTGGCCGCGCTGCGCGCCGGGACTGAGCTCACCGCGACCGGTTTCCTCGGCCCATCGAGCACGATCGCCACCAGCATGTCGCTCATGACGTTCACAACAGACCGGGCGCGCGCGAGGATCCAGTCGACCGGCATCACGAACGCGATCGCCACCGCCACCATCTGCGGCGGCAGCCCCATCGCTCCGAGCACGAGCGGCAGCATCACCAGCCCCGCCTCGGGAATGCCCGCGATGCCGATGCCGGCCATCAACGACGAGAGCACCACCACCACCTGCTGACCGAAGGTGAGCTCGAGCCCCAACGCCTGCGCCACGAACAGCGCAGCCATCGCTTCGTACAGCGTGATGCCATCGTTGTTGAGGTTGGTGCCGACGCACGCAGCCAGCCGCGCCGACTCGTGCGAGACGCCCAGCTTCTCCGTCAGGCACTTCAACGTCACCGGCACCGACGCGAGGCTGCTGTTGGTCGACAGCCCCGTGAGCACCGCATCAGCGCCCTGACCGATGTACTCGCGCGGCGTGCGACGCCCGATGAGCCAGGCCACCGCCGGGTAGTACACGAACGCGTGCAGCCCCATGCCCAGCAAGACCACGCCCAGGAATGGAGCGAGCGTGGTGAACACACCCAGCCCCGCGCGCCCCACCACCTGCGCCACCAGGCCCAGCACCGCGAATGGCACGATCTTCACCACCCAGCCCAGCACCAGCACCAACGCCTGGAACGCGCCGTGCACGAACGTCTCGACGGAGTGAATGTCGAGCGCGTTCTCCTTGAGTCTGCGCAGCGCCGCGCCGAACAGCAGCGCCAACAACACCACCGGGATGATGCTGTTCTTACTGAACGGGTCGACCAGGCTCTCGGGCACGTAGCTCTGCAGCGCCTTGATGGGTGAGAGTGCGTCGGGCGCAAGGTTGCTCTGGAGCGGCGGCACGTTGCCCTCCTCGAGCACTTTCTTGAAGTGCGCTCGTGAACCGATGCCCGGCTCGAGCACGTTCATCAAGGTGAGGCCGATGGCGAAGGCCACGCTCACGTTCACCGCGCAGATCAACACCAGCTTGAGCCCCGCGCGCGCAGAGAGCTTCGTGGTCAAGAACGCGTCGAGGATCGCGAAGAGCACCAGCGGTACGGCCAACGCCTTGAGCAGGCGGATGACCAGCATGCCCAGGTCACCGAGTTGTTCGTTGCCCGCGCCGAGGAAAAAAGGCTCTTTGCCGAACGTGACGCCGAGCACCGAGCCCAGAGTGACGCCCAGGATCACCTGCACGAAGAGCGGCAGTTGAAAACGTCGCTTCGCGCTCAAGCGGTCCACTCGAGCCGCATGGTGAACCCTTCGCCGTCTTGCGTCTTCAAGGTCACGCGCGGCGAGGGCACGTGGAGCTGCGTGAGCATCTCTTCGACCACGCCCATGTCGTACTCAGGCAGGGTGTGCTTCTCGTTCAATTGGAGGTCGAAGCAGGATGGGGCGATCTGCGTGAGCACCACCTTGGTGTAGTTGTTGGTCGAGGCGTAACTGCGCGCCGCGCGGTCGAGCGCCCTGACCGGGCCGATGAGCCGCAGCAGGGGAAAGAGCGCCTTGCCGATGAAGGTCTCTCCGAAGCCCACCACCGTGGAGCGCCCCATTTTCCGGTACGCCTCGGGGAGCGCATCCTGGGCATAGAGGTGCCTGGCCGAGAGGGAGAGCGCCTGCGCCCAGGCCTCGACGGAATAGGCGGGGTTGAAGGGTCGATCGAGGCGTACGCCGAGGGTCACCAGCTCCTGTTCAAGCTGGGGGGTCACCCTCTTTCGAAAGTCTTTGGAGAACAGCGCATCGAACCCTGAACCAAAGACCACTCGCGTCTCGACGGCCATGAAGCGGAGATCTACCTCAGGTTGTGTGAAGCTGCGCCTCTGGCCGGCAAAGCCGCACCTGGAGTCTTCATGAAGCGCGTCGTCACCGCTCTCTTTCTCTTCACGGCTGCAGGCTGCTTGTCGGCCGTCGACGATCGCTGGTGCGGGCCACAGACGCCCTGCTCAACGGGGTTCGTTTGCACGAGTGACTTTCATTGCGTGCTCAACCGAGATGGCGGTTCAGGCGGAGGCACCGGCGGCGGAGGCGGCCGCACCGACGCGGGAATGAGGGACGCCGGGGGTGGCAGAGGTGGCGGGGCCGGCGGAGGAGCAGGGCAGGTCTGCGAGGGCATGACCTGTTCAAGCGGTTGCTGCCTGGGCAACAACTGCGTTCCTGTGAATTTGCAGGGACAGACTGCCTGCGGCTTCTTTGGCGATGCGTGCCGTGCGTGCGGGCAGGATGAAGGATGCGTCGGGGGCAAGTGCCAGCAGGTGATCACCTTCGATGCGGGCTTGATGTCCACCATCGGAGGGCCCTGCATCGACGACACGAACTGCGGCAACGACGGGCTGACCTTCTGCATCCCCGAGTTCAGCATGGGTGAGCCCACCGGCTTCTCCTTCGGCTACTGCAGCCGCACCTGCGACAACGAGCCGTGCCCCATGAACGGCGTGTGCGTCGAGGCCGAGACGGGCGGCGGCGACATCGTGAACATCTGCCTCGCGGCGTGCAGCAACGTGTGCCGCGTGGGCTACCAGTGCCAGATGAGGGGGATGGGCGGGGTGTGTCTGCCGTAGAACGGAATTGCGCAGGCCGTTCAGGGGGCTGACGGCGGCGGCTTGCGCTTCGGTACGAAACGCTCGACGAGCTTCGCCACGATGGGCGTGAGCACCAGGGTCGCGAGAATGCGCAGCGGCTGGGTGAGCTTGGTGGCGACCCACGCAGCGCCGATGGTGCCCGCGGTTCCGGCGGCGGAGTCGACCTGCACCCCGAAACGGATCGCGATCGCGAAGCCGGCGAGCACCAGCGCGAAGATGGTGAAGTAGATGATGATCGCCACCCGCCCGTACTCGTTGAGCAGGGTGGTGAGACGTTCCTTCAGTGGCGGCTTGGGTTCGATGACGGGGGGCTTACTGCGCTTCACGGTCAACGGCGACGCTCGCGTGCAT
>JAYTAT010001028.1:0-15356 GCA_043737315.1 Archangium sp. | reverse complement strand
ACGCCACAACCACTCAGGCCAACCGCAAGTGCGATACCAGTGCGGGTCAGCGTCGTCTTCTTCGTTTCCATGGGTTTGCTCCGTTGGGTGGGTACGGCAGTCCGGCCATCCCTCTAAAACGCATTGGTCTCTGCAAGAGAATCAGAACAATCAGAACACGACTGTTCGTCAAAGCCGTATGATTCGAACCCATGGATCTAGACTCTTTGCGGTGCTTCGAAGTGGCGGCGACCACGCTCAACTTCCGCGCAGCGTCGGCTCGCGTGTTTTTGTCGCCGGCGGCGTTCTCAGATCGACTCCGCCGCCTCGAAGCAGATCTCGGCGCGGTGCTCTTCGAGCGCACGACGCGAAAGGTGGCGCTGACCGAGGTGGGAAGGCGGCTGTTGCCCCGCGTGCGCGAGCTGCTCGAAGGGGCGACGAGACTGAAAGCGATGGGGCGCGAGCCTTCGGTGAACGCCCCGTTCGAGCTCTTCGTGGGCACGCGGTACGAGCTGGGCGTGTCGTGGCTGTGCCCGGCCTTGAAGAGCCTTTCGCGTCACCGGCCTGAGCGCACGGTGCATCTCTACAATGGCGATACGCCCGACTTGTTGCAGCGCCTCGAGCGTGGCGACGTCGACGCCATCGTGGCCAGCATGCGGCTCACGTCGCCGAACTTCACCTACGCGGCGCTTCACCCTGAAGAGTACGTGTTCGTATCGGCGCAGCCCGGCCTGCGACGGCGAGAAGAGGCG
The DNA here is from genome assembly GCA_043737315.1 of Archangium sp. Classification (GTDB taxonomy): domain Bacteria; phylum Myxococcota; class Myxococcia; order Myxococcales; family Myxococcaceae; genus Archangium_A. Next base: position 14,625 of record JAYTAT010001028.1, on the reverse strand, counting down.
AGCACGCACACGCTGGTCGACGTCTCGCGAGATCTACCGCTCTTCCGCTACTTCCTCGACGCGCTGCCCGATGCCGAGCCTTGGCCATTTGCCAAGGTTGAGTACCTGGGAGGCATCGCAAACATTCTTCTGCGATTGCACGACGGAGAGGGGCGCGTGGCGGTGTTGCCCAAATATTTTTGTAACGCTGATCTGGCAGCGAAGCGACTGGTGCGATTGATGCCGACGGTGCGGCCGCGTTCAGACAGCTTTCGGTTGGTGTGGCGAAAAGATCACCCGCGTCAGGCCGAGCTGCTCAAGCTGGCGGAAGCGCTCCGGGCGCGCCCTTTGCGGTAAGAGGCACTCGCGCAATCGGGTGAGTTCTCCGACGGGCGCGGCTCAGCGGCCGGGTGCAGCAACCGCGAATGATCGCCGACCCGAAGCCGGTGGCCTCGCCACACCACGGTGCGTGACCACAGACCGTGAAACCAGGTGATGAAGAGCAGCGCATCTTTGACCGGCACGGCCACCAGCGCGCGCCACCCGAGTTCACCGCAGCGCAAAGCGCGCGCCGAGCTCACGTCGAGCGCCGTCTTCGAAAGGCTCGCGAACAGGAACGCCATCAGGCTCGCGGGGCCGGGCTCGAGCAACGCGGCCAGCATCACGAGCGGGAGCGGGTTGAGCAGGCCTTGCGCCAACGACACCGGCAGGCTGACCGCGGTGCGGTGAATGACGCCCCACCGCAGGTACCGCTCGAAGAAGCTGCGCACCGAGCGCTGCACCGCCACGTTCCACACCGGCGTTCGAGCGACCCGCACCTGCAGGCCCAGCCGGCCGAGGTCCTGCCCGATGACGTAGTCCTCAGCCAGCACGTCGGCGTACGCGATGAAGCCGCCCAGCTTCTCGAGGGCGGAACGGCGCAGGGCCATCGACTTGCCGACCACGAGGTCCTTGTTCACCAGCGTTTTGGCGCCGAGCTGCGCTGCGCCGATGGCCGAGACCAGATGCAGGTTGTCGAGCAGCGCCCCGAAGCTTTGATGACCCAGGCCGCTGATCGGGTGAGTGACGCACGCGACGCTGGGGTCTTCGAAGAGCGCAGCCACCTCGTGAAGCGCCTCGGCGGGCAGCCGCACGTTGCTGTCGGAGACGAGCAGCAGGTCATGTCGCGCTTCGGCCTCGAGCGTGACGAGCTGATGGACCTTGGGGTTGAGCCCCGGCGAGGAGCGCTGCAGCACGACGCGGAAACGATCGTCATGCGCTGCGATGGCACACGCGAGGGGCCACGCCGCATCGTTGCGATCTTTCAGACCCAGCAGCACCTCGAAGTGTGGGTAGTCGAGCGCCGCGAAGGCGCGCAGGTTTTCTTCGAGCGCATCGTCGACGCCGCACAGCGGCTTCAAGATGGACATCGGGGGCCAACGCGTCGGCCCCAGTACGGGCGTGCGAAGCGCCACCGCGAGCGCGAGCCTCTGCACGAACAGGAGGAAGAAGCCCACCGCTGCGAGGAGCACCATGAGGGTCGCCATTGAGGTGACCTCCTTTCTGAGAACGGCACTCTGCGCGGGCCCTGCAACAGCCCCGGGTCGCTTGCGCAAAACTCTCGCTGCGGCCAGGCCACGAGAGCGTCACGAGCTCAGTCGCGCACACACCCCGGCACCGCGCCCACGAGCACATCGCACGGATGCCAGAGCCGGCCGAGCTGGTTGGGCGAGAGCTGCGTCACCGGGGCCGTGCCGCCCACCACGGTGCCGCACGAGTCGACCGCGTCGAAGCCGATGCTCGCGCAGCTGTTGCCACCGGTCGACAGGTAGGGGGCGACGCGGGTGATCGCCGCGCCCGGGGTGAACGTCGGGCTCGAACCTGGGGCGATGGTGCCCGGGGCCAGGCGCAGCTCACTCAAGCCGCCACCGCTGTTGTTGAACCAGCCGCTGCACAGGTTCGACCCCTGCATCGCCAACGAAGAGATCTCGAGCCCGAACAGCCCGCTGCGCTCCACGCCCAATGAGGCGCTGCAGGTGGGGGCGTACTGACGGTTGCGAATCGCGACGTACACCCCCCGCGGAGGAATGACGTCGCCCGGCCCGAAGTTCATCCAGCGCAGGCTCGCCGTCGACGCGTTGCTGTTTCGATAGGCGAAGTGGAAGCCGTCGAGCGCCACCGGGCAATTGGAGAGGTTGGTGATCTCGACGCTCTCGCCTGCCTGGCAGGTGTCTTGCGTGACGCAATCGCTCGAGGGGCACTGACCCTCTCCGTTCGACACGTACTCGCTGAGCAGCACGTTCGTGGTGGTCGGTGCGATGGGGCTGGTGCACGGCTCGACCACGTCGATGGAAACAGAGGTGGGCGAAGAGCAGCAGGTCGCGTCGTCATCGCGGCAGGCGCGCAGGTGAAGCAGCGTCACCACGCCCGGCATCGGACCACCCGGGGCGATGCGTGAGGTGGGCCTGAGATGGGTGTGGCCTGCGGTCGCGCTCGCCAGCAGCATCGGCTGACCTGCGAGCGAGAGCTCATACCGAAGGCCCGTCGGCACGGGTGAGAACTCGACGACCGGCCTCCCGTCCCAGCTCGTGCCGCACGCGGTGCTCGCGGGTGGCGCGGGCGGTGAGGAGCAGCTCTGGGTGGTGACGCTCGTCATGCAGCAGGCGGAGCGGGCTGCCGAATCGGTCGCGCAGAACGAGAACGTGAAGAGCCCCGCGCTGTCGGGCTCGAAGGTGGTGTTGAGACTGTCGGGTGAGGTGAGCTGTGCTTGCGAGGCTGCGGGTCTTCGCGTGACCGTCCACCGCGTCGAGACGAGTGGAGAATCGGTGGCGTTCGCCTGGGCCCCGAGCGTCACCTCGCTGCCGACGGTCGTGGTGACGGAAAGCGGGCAGGTGACGGTGGGCGGCAGACAGACGCCGTCGTCGATGAGGCCATCGCAGTCGTTGTCTTGCCCATCACACCGTTCTGCTTCGGGTGCGCCGGGCAGACAGGCGCCGCCATCACAGGCCGGCACGGATCTCGCGCAGGCCCCGACGCCACAAGAGGTCTCGCCCAGCGCTTCATCGACGCTTCCGTTGCAGTCGTTGTCGATGCCGTCGCACGTCTCACCGGCGGTCGGGAGAGGCGTGCAGAGTGACGGCGTTCCTGCGGCGCAAGCGGGAGCGCGGGTCGCGCACGCACCGACGCCGCACGTGAGGTCGACGAGGTCTTCATCAGCCTGGCCGTCGCAATCGTCATCGAGGCCGTTGCAGATCTCGCTGGCAGGGGCAGCGGGCGTACACGTGAGGGCCTGGCCGTCACCACAGCTCGAGACGGTGCGCGCGCAGGCGCCGGTACCGCACGAAAGCGCTGGCTGCGCTTCGTCGACCCTGCCGTCGCAGTCGTTGTCGGTGCCATCACACACTTCTGAAGAGCAGCCGGCGTCGAAGGTGGTCACGATGCTTGGCCCGCGGCAGTCACAACCGGCGAGAGCGAAAAAGACCAGCGCGACGCAGCGATTCATGAGCGGCCTCTTAACGTCAATCCACAAGGGCATTGTGACGAGGAGGTAGAATCGGTGTTGCGCTCGCGTGCAGCTGATGACTGAAAAGGTCGACGTGGAAGTCGAGGTCCGAACAGCCTTCGCGATGAAAAGATCTTCGACGAAGTCGTCAGGGGTGAGCTGCGATGCCGGCCCGTGAAGCTTCGACCGATTCGACCAGCTGCTTGAGCGACGCCAGCATCAAGCTCCAGTTCTTCTCCGAATGCACCCGTGCCTCACGCGACTCGCTCTTGTCCTGCGTGATGGCCACGGTGGTGTGGTGATTCTCGTCGGTCAGCTCGATGGTGACCGTGTGGTAGTTCTCGGGTGAATCCGGCTTGCCCGTGAGCGGGCTGTAATGGCTGTACTGCAGCAGCTTGAGGGGCTTGAGGCGCAGGATGGTGCCCCTGTCCTCGTACGGTTTGCCCTGCCACACGCCCTTCCAGGTGATCGGCCGGCCTTCGTGCCAGTCGGACTGTACGGTGGCTCCGAACATGAATCGGGTGTTGGCCTCTGGGTTCAGCAATGCGTCCCACACCACTTCGGTCGGCGCGTTGATGCGGGTCGACGCCACTGCAGTGAAGTCATCGAACATGCGTTGCTCCTGTGGGCTGGTTTGCAAGGAAATGCATCACCGCTGAAAACCCGACGAGCAACGCTGATTCGTTCACCTCTCTGATTGGGCTGTGTGGCGTCAGGGTTTCTCGAAGGCGACCAGCTGGTCGCACGGCGAGGGCACGACGTCGCGCAGTTCGCCCAGCACGATGCACTGGAAGGAGGTCGACCGACCCTGACGTTCACCCACGCCGATGACGATGTTGAACGCCGCCTTGTTCGCGGTGGCGCTGAGCAGGCTGCAGGTGGAGGGCTTGCTGCCGATGCGGCAAGCGCGGTCGATGCGCGTGGAGCCCGGGGGCATCTGCTTGAGCGCCATTTCGGTGAGCACTTTCTGGCTGTTGAGCGGGCCATCGGGCGGTCGATCGCCCCACATGATCGAGGCCGTCTTGCACTCGATCGTGCCGGGCTCATTCGACGTGCAGCCCGAAGGCGTGGCGAGGGCGACACCCGTCCACGCCTTTTTGCCGTCGGGAATCACCGGCTCAGGCGCGGTGGGGTTCTTCACCGTGAGCGCCACCTCGAAGCCGCGCTGACATGATTCGGTCGCCACAGCGGTGTCCGTCACGCACACCAGCACACGGGAGATGCCTTCACGTTCGGTCACGGCGGTGATGCGTGCGGTGCCGATGGCCTTCTTTTCTTTCCCCGAGGCGAACAGCGTCAAGTCGACGGCACGCAGGCGTTGTTTGCCCAGCTGCACTTCGACGTCGCGTTTTTCCACTGCGTTGTACAGCCGCGACATGCCTTCGACCACGCTGGGCAGTGCCTGTGAGGGTGAGCCCTGCGCGAGAGAGACGAGCACCTTCGCGCCGCCGCAGTCGATGACGGTGCCGCCATCGGTCGAGGTGGTGCACTCGGGCGCGGCAGCGACGATGAGCAGACTGATCAAGAACGACATCGCCGCGATGTACTTCTTCCCTGCTTCCTTTGGGAGGGGCTCAGGGTGAGGGTGCTCGTTCCACCGCCGCCCGCTGAACGGCGAGCTCGCCCACGAACAGCTCGTCAGGAAACGCCTTCACCGCGGCCAGCAGCTGGACACGTTTCGCACCCCGCGCCGATTTCGTGCGATTCAGCACCGCAGGCAACAGGCCGGTCAGCTCAGGCGTACGCGACTGGTACTGGGGCAACTGCCCCTTGACCGCCAACTGCACGACGAGCGTTCTCGCGATGGGAGGCACGCGCGAATCAACATCGGTGAGCGCGTCGAGCATGAGCGGGAAGTACGGAACGGCCCGCGAATATTCCTCCGAGCCGGCCACGTGCACGAACAACGTCTGCAGGGCTGCGGCACGCACGTCTCCCGAATTGTCCGTGGCCAGGCGCGCGACTTCTTCAAGTGCGATCGAGCCGATGCCTGCGCTGCCTGAGAGCTCGAGCGCGAGCACGGGGTCTTTGCGCAGCACCTCACCCAGCACCTTGCGGGTCAGCACCGGCTGGGCTTTGGAGAGCGTTTGCAGGTTGAAGACCTTGCCCACGCCGACGAGGCGTCGCAGCACCCGCTCGGCAAACGCGGCATCAGAATAATCGAGCTGGAAGAGCACCGCGTCGAGCAGATCGTCTGGCTTGCCGTAGTCGCCGGACATCGGAGTGGGGTGCACCAGCAACCACTCGAGCAGTGCTGGGTCGTGCTTCATCAGCCGGCTGAACGAAGCCGAGGCTCCGTGCATGATGGGTGCACCGCGCGTCTGAAATTCTTTCGCAAACGCAGCGGCGAAGGTGGTGAGCGGCGGCTTCACGCGCGTGGCGATCCGTCCCGCGGCGTGAAGCGCGGCCTCGGCAAGCTGCTGGTCCGCGAGGTCGCGTGAGGCTTCGATCAACGGCATCACCTGCGTCTCGTTGTCGCTGAAGAAGCCGAGCTTGCGAACGGTGAGCAGGGCGTCTTTGCCGCTGGGCAACGGCAGGTCCTTCCGAAACGTCACGGGCGGGCAGGCCTGGGGGGGCAGGGTCTCGAGGCGAAAGGCAACCGCTCCGTCGTCATCGCGCGAGAGCCAAAGCCCGCCCTCAGCGCGCACCCGTTCGAGTGCACACCGCGCAGCCCTTGGGTCCGAGGCGGTGAGCGCATCGAGCGCGTGCCCCGCGACGTTGACTTCCTCGTTGACGCGAATCGTTTCCAGTTCAGCGAGCAGCCATGGGGTCGCGCCGGGTGAGGCGAGCTGTTGGAAGACGAGCCACCGCGCCGGCGAGCGGAAGTTCTCCCGTGGGAAACGCCCGAAGTATTCGAGGAAGGGCGCGACCAATGAGGGCAGGCGCAGCGCCGGAGGCAGGGAAACGAAATCGGCATCCCACGATGCGGTCGCGCGAGAGAGCACCTCACGCAGGGCAGCCTCTCGTACTGCGGCTGGAATCAGCTCGTGACCGAAGACTTGCTCGAGCAGTTCCCGCACCGTCTCGCGAGGCGCGGTCTTCAACTGAAACGCAGCAATCGAAGTCTCGGCTCCGAGCAGCGCCAGGGTCGGGCGGGCCCACTTCGCCGCGAACGAGGAGAGAGGAAACGTGGCGAACTCACCGCCGGTCACCACCACCAACTGGGTACCTTTCGGAGCGCGGGCCACTGCGTACGCGACGAACTGAAGGCGGCCGTCGAGCGTCTGCCCCTTCTTCAGCGCGCCCTTGAGGACTTCACTCACCGTCGCCCGTGCACCGGACTTCGTGGACGTGACCGTGCCGATGAAGACCTGCTCGGCCCGATTCAGGTCTGGGGCGAGGACGAAGGCAGTTCGATCAGCAGAGGCAAGTGAGCTCATCATCAGCACCGTTGAGAGAAGCAGCCGCATCGACGCACTCTAAGCCCAGACCCCGCGGCTCAGCGGTAGGCGTCGGGATTCTCGGCGAAGCGTGCCTTGCACCACTCTGAGCAGAAGTACTTCGGCGTGCCCGCATCGAGCGTGAGTGCATTCGGCGTCACCCGCACCTTCATGTGACAGACCGGATCGAGCTCCACCGCGACGTCGGGTGAAATGATCGGCGGCGGGAGCGCGGCGATGTACTTCACCAGGCCATCCAGCTCCTCCGTCGACAGATGCCCCGTGTACGACGGCATCATCAACGGATACCCCGCCACCCGTTTGGCCACGGGCGCCAGGATCGACTCCTTCACGTACGCCTCGTCAGCGGTGACCAGCAGCCGGGTCTCGAGTTCGCGGCGCTGACCCAACAGCCCACCCAGCGGGGGCGCCAGCTCTGGATGTTCGTGACAGTTCGCGCATGACAGCTCGTGAAACAGCACCTCACCCGTTCGCGCCTTCGCAGCCACCGGCGCAGGCGCGCTGCCCACCAGGGTGCGCACGTTACGCTCGAGCGCCTTCCAGTCTTCCGTCTCTTCCGAGTTGTAGACGCCGCGCACCACGCCGTACTGATCGACCAGCACGAACACCGCGCTGTGCATCACCGCATCGATGCCGCCATCCGTGCGCTCTGCCGTGATCTTGAAGCCACGCGCGATTGCAGCGAGCCCCGGGGGGGTGGTCTCGAGCAGCAGCCACCGCTGCTCTTGCGCGTTCCACTGCTTGCCGTACGCCGCGAGCGCCTCGACTGTGTCGTGCTCGGGATCCACCGAGAAGCTCACGAAGTGAATCGGTACGCCCGGCAGGTTGCGCTGCAGCCGCACCATCTTCGAGGTGAGCAGCGGGCACACCGTGCGGCAGGTGGTGAAGATGAAGTTCGCCACGTACGGCTGGCCGGTGAGCAAGCCCTTCGTCACCAACTCACCGGTCTGCGCCTTGAAGCTGAAGTCAGGAGAGGCGAACAACGCGGCCGGACTCTCCGAGCGCGGCACGTGCGCGAAGTCCTCCACCTCGAGGGGCTGGCGGGTGAGCTGCTTGACTGAGAGCAGCACCATGAACGAGGCAGAGATGCCCAGCACGCCGAGCACGACGAGCAGTTGCTTCATTGCACTGCGCGCGGCGCCAGCGAGATCGTGTGGTACCGATCGATCGCCAACCGCCGCGTCTCCGTGGGGCCGTTGTGCCAGGCGATGGTGACTTCGACCTCGGCCGGTGCCTGGGTGCCGAGGCCAAAGAGCAACCGCGGATCAGCCTGTGCTGCGAAGCCCGCCATCAAGTGCGATTCTTTGGTCTGCCCCTGCACCGTGACGCGCGTGCCCAGCGCCGCCGGGTTGGTCGCGCCGCTGCCCTCGAGTGCAAGGCCGATGAAGTGCGGCTTGAGCGCGCCGTCACGCAGCGTGCTCCGGTACAAAGAAAGAGGTGCGTGCTGGTTGGTGATCAACGCGTCGAGGTCTCCATCGTCATCCAAATCGGCCAGCAGCACGCCGCGCGAGTTGTCGGGTGCATCCACTCCGAGTTGCTTCGCCACGTCGACGAAGGTGCCGGGCCCTGCGAGCCCCCGATTGAGGTAGGCCCGACGAGCCTCATTTGGGTACAAATCCCGCCCGCGGATGTCACCCCACCGATCGGCGTAGGTGTGAATCGCGGGGCCGGACTGCATCAGTTTCTGGTTCACGTACCAGTAGTCGCGCCGCCGGGTGTTCAGCACCACCGGGTCGAGCCGTGCGTCGACCATGCCGTTGGCCTGCAGCAGATCATCCCAGCCATCGAGGTTGAGATCGCCTGCCGCCGCGCCCCAGGCGAAGCGCCGTTCATTGAGCGCACCACGCTGCGTCGCTTCGTCGGCGAACTCGGGCACGAAGGGATCCTTCGAGGCCCGCGTCATCCACAAGATGCTGCCTTCCGACTGCAGAGCGTGGTGCACGTTCGACACGTAGATGTCGGAGAAGCCGTTGCGATCGAAGTCGGCGATCGACACGTTCATGCCCTTGTAGGTGTCTTTACCGATGTCTCCGAAGCGGCTCCCCATCAGCCGGCGGAAGTGTTTGCCGCCCTCGTTCAGGTAGAGATCGTCGGGCCCGAAGTCGTTGGCCACGTAGAGGTCGGTGTAGCCGTCGTGGTTGAAGTCCTGCGTGCCGACCGCGAGTGACCAGTACGTCTGCGGCATGCCCATCGCGTCTTGATCGAGCCGCACGTAGGTGCCGTCGCCCTTGCCGCGGTAGAGGTGGTTCTTTCCTCCGTTGTCCGCGTCGTGCCAGCCGTTGTGCATGAAGCGCAGCGCGCGGCGATCGCCCTCGTACGCGGGGGCAGGCAGCTTGAAGACGTTGAGCGGCGTGGGCTGCTCGTACCCCGGCAGGTGCGTGGTCAGCGCGTTCAACACGTAGAGATCGAGCACGCCGTCGTTGTCGAAGTCGGCGAAGGTCGCGCCCAGTGAGACGGTGTGTTCGTCGATGCCCAGGCTCTTCGAGACGTCTTCGAAAGACAGGGTGCCCGTCTCGATGCGCCGGTTGCGCAAGAGCCGCGTCTTACCGAACGCCACCGAGAGCAGCAGGTCTTGATCGCCATCCCCGTCGTCGTCGACGAAGACGCCGCCGCCGGCAAGGCCATGGCTCCAGGGGTCGTTCATCAACGACTCGAGGGCCGGCAGCGGCACGCGCTCGAAACGGAAGTCACCCCGATTCAGGTAGAGCCCCACGCGATCTTGCGGCACGGCGAGGGGGTGCGTGACGAGCAGATCGAGCTTGCCGTCACCGTCGACGTCAGCGGTGGCCACGGCGTCACCGACCGAGAGCACCCACTTCGCGACGTGGAGCAGCCGCGGGTCGACCTCCTCGAGCGTCTTGCCCATCGTGGATCCGAGCCCCGAGTGCTCCAGCGTCACCGGCTCCAGCTTGAACCCGACGTCGGGCGGCGCGTCGTACGGAGAAAGTCCGTAGGTCCACGCGGTGAGCATGGTGAGCCCCAGCCCGCCGACGATGCCCGCGCGCTTGAGTGAGTCGAGATCGAACATCGCCTTGAGCCGCGCGCCCTTGCCGCGCAGAAGTTCTCGGGCGTGCATGAACACGTAGCGCGCAGTGCCCACCGTGAGCGCTGCATAGAAAAAAGTGTAGACGCTCTCGCGGAAGTGCAACACGCCGTCGATCGCCGTCAGCGCCAGCGCGAGGATGATCTGCCCGCGCGCGCTCTTCGGCGAAGTGGCGGGATCCGTGATCATGTAGAACGTGAAGAGGAAGAACGGCGGCGACTCGAGCGTGCCGAGGAACAACGTCTGCCACGGCAGGTGGTGCCGCATGACGTACGCGCGGATGGCCGTCTGCAGCGCGTAGAAAATCAAGAAGCTGATCACCAACGGCCCCTTGCCCACCCGGAAGACGAAGAGCATCAGCGCGCCGGTCGCGATGAAGACAGACATCGTCAGCGAGCCACCCGCCCACTGATACGCGGGCGCGGCGGTAATCAACTCCTGGCTGAGCAGGAGCGACATCGCCACCCCGAACATCGACGGATTGAAGACGTGCCGGCCCTGGAAGGTGAGCAGGTACTTCGAGCCGATGGTGAGGAAGACGGGGAAGAACAGCACCCACGAGTGGTGCGAGTAGTTGAGGAGAATGCCCAGCGAGGTGCAGCTGATGAAGGCCGACAGCGGCACTGTCTTTCGCTTCGTGAAGACCCAGCTGAAGATCACCTCGAGCGCGCAGCCCGAACCGACGATGAGCGCCATCTGCCACCACTGCCGGTTGAAGCCGAGCAGGGTAAAGCCGAGGATCGCGTAGACCGCGAGCAGCGCAGCGAAGGGAATGCGGGGATCTTTCCGGGTGGGGACCTCCCAGCCGCGGGCGTTGATCAGCCGGTGCAGCCCCACCGAGGGAACTTCAAGGTCCACAGAAGCATCGGCGCGCACGACCTGCTCTTACGCGAAAGCGAACCGGCCCGCTCAGAGGCTTCATGTGCGGAGGAAACGGCAGGCTCGTAAGGTGCTCTTCCCGTGCGCACTTCCTTCAGTCCCGAGTTCGTGGACCAGCCCGGCTTCCTCGATCGGTCTGACGCGAGGTCCGCGCGGTTCTGGAAGGGTTTGTTGTCGTGGCGCGATGCGATGCGGCAAATGCTGCTTTGAGAGTTCGGGTTGACGTGCGGTGAGGGGAGGAGGGGCGCTCGGATATGTCAGCGGTCGATGTTAGGGTTCGTGCAATGGAGCCCGAGAACCTCACTGTCCGCCTGCTGCAGGAGATCCGCGACGAAGTTCGCCGCTCCTCCGACAAGAGCGAAGTGCGCTTCGAGAAGATGGACCAGCGCTTCGAGAAGATGGACCAGCGCTTCGAAGTGATCGAGACGAGTCTGCGCGACCTCGCTCAGCAGATGGTGATGTTGGCGCGCGGTATCAAGACCGCGCTCGAGCATCGAACCAACGTCGACGGCCGCCTCGAGGATGCCGAGCGCAGACTGGCTGACCTCGAAAAGCGCATCGGTCACTGACGGCGAGCCGGTCACGCGACCTCAACGTGCCTCGACTGAGCTGCGCCTGCACTGGGATTGACGCGCGGCGAAGACCCGGTGATCAGCCGGCGTCTTCGTCGAACTTCCACGCGGGCTTGTAGGGCTTGAGCGACTTCCGATGCGCCTCGGCCGTCTCATGAATCTCTTTGACCTGCGCGGGGCCGAAACGATCGAGCGTCGACATCAACTGCCGCATGCGCATGTTGCTCTTGAGCCGCTCGCGGTGCTTGGCCAGAAAGTCCCAGTACATCGCGTTGAACGGGCAGGCCGTCGGGCCCACGCGCAGATCAGGGTCGTACGCGCAGCGCGCACACGGCGCCTCGTTCAGCGCGGCTTTCGGCCCGCGGCCCTTCGCCGACATGCCCGACTGCCGCTTCAAGTACGCGGCGCTGGCGACGTAGGGCTTGGTGGTGAACGCGGCGGTGCCGAACATGCCCATGCCCACCACGTTGGGCAGCTCGACCCACTCGTAGGCGTCGACGAACGCGGCCCAGAACCAGTGTGAGACCGCGCGTGGATCGAGGCCCGCCAGCGTGGCGTAGTTGCACAACACCATCAGCCGCCCGATGTGATGCGTGTACCCGGTCTGCTCCACGGACTTCACGGCCTCGCGAACGCATTGCATCTTCGTACGCTCAGGCTCCCAGAAGAAATCGGGCAAGGGCAGGGTGGCCTCGAGCTGATTGGCGCTGCGCAGCCCGGGCATCAACTGCCAGTACACGCCGCGGATGAACTCTCTCCAGCCGATCACCTGGCGAATGAAGCCCTCTGCGCACGCCAACGTGACGTCGCCTCGCTCGTACGCAGCGTGAGCGGCGCGGGCGACCTCTTCGGGCCGCAGCAGCCCCAGGTTGAGCGGCACCGACAACAACGAGTGAAAGAGAAACCGTTCATCGCTGCGAATGGCGTCTTCGTAGGGGCCGAACTTCGAGAGCCGCACCTTGATGAAGTGGTTGAGCCAGCTCAGCGCCTGTGTGCGGGTCACCGGCCAGCCGAAGTTCTCGAGGCTTCCCCACGCGCCGACCTTGCCGACCCAGTGCATCACCTTCTTCGTGATCTCGTCGGGCTCGAACCACGGCACTTTCGGCACCACCACGCCGCGCGCGTGCTCACGATTCTCAGCGTCGTGGCTCCACTTGCCGCCGACGGGTTTGTTGCTCTTGTCCACCAGCAGCCCGAGCCGCTTGCGCATCTCTGGATAGAAACGATCCATGCGCAGCTGGCCCTTCTGCGTGCGCGCCCAATCGGCGAACTGCGCGCGCGTGATGAGAAAGTGGCCGCCCTCACCACCGTCTTCATGCACCGTCACGCCTTTCATTTTTCGAACGCGCGCATCGATCGCCCACTCGCGTGGCGCGGTGATGTGAATCGACGACGGCTTGGCCCACGCCGCGAACGCCTCGATGCCTTGCACGTAGTCTTCGGCGACGCGGTGCTCGACGTGAAAACCCGCAGCCCGGCGCTCTTCCACGAAGTGCCGCAGTGAGCTCACCACCAGGGTCAGCTTCTGCCGGTGCCATGGAAGCGCGTGAACCTTTGCCTTCGTTTCCAGCACCAGCAGGTCGCCCTCGGCGGGCGTCTTGGGAAAAGCGGCGAGCGTCGGATCCTGATCCCACGGCAGCACCACCGTCACCCGCTTGCCGCGGCGCTTGCTGGGCTCAGTCACATCAAGGGGCGAAGACACCGCCCTGAGCTAACGGGAACCTATTCAAGTTGCTGTAATAATTGAGCCTCAATGTAGGCAACTTAGCCACACGCGCGCCGACAATGGAGCATGCCTCGCATTCCCACGACCCCCTCGCCCCGTCTCTTCGCCGAAACCTGGAGCACCGACTTCAAGGAGGCCGTCAAGAAAGCCGCGGGCAAAGACGGGCGCCTGACGATGTCGGAAGCCACCAAACTCGCCGCGCGGCCCGACGCCGACAAGGTGTTCGCGGACAACGCCATTAATTACCTCAAGGCCACCGGCAAGCAGTCGGTGAATGTCGAAGTGCTCGCGAGCTCCGCGAAGGCCTATGCCCTGCGCTCAGCTGAAGTGGCCGCTGGTGCCGACGGCAAGCTCTCGCTGGCTGATGGCGCGAAGCTGCCCTCCGACCTCAAGGAAGACTTCTTCATGCTGCGCGGCAAAACGGTGCCGGGCACCACGCCGATTTCAGGCAGCGCGCTTCTTGAAGTGAAGACGAAGCTCGAGGCGGCCACCGACGGTCTGTTGATGCTCAGCGAGACCGACGCGAAGTTCAAAGTCCTCACCGGAACGCAGCTCGGCGGCGCGCCGATCACCGCCGACGTCGTTCGTGCGCAGCTCACCGCCCAGCACGACGCCGTGATGGCCGACGTGATGTGGGTGGATGCCGCAGAAATTCCGCTGGTGAAGCGCACCGCCGTCGAAGAGCGCAACGCGAACGACTTCCTCAACGACCTCGCTGTCGATCATGATCCCGCCGACCCCGGCTCGACCGCGCGCGCTGCCCGCTTCGCCGCACTCAAGAGCACCATCGATTCTCAGCTGACCGACGTGAAGGTGTACCGCTTCGGTGAGGTCTCCATCTCGACCTTCATCGTCGGCCGCACCAGGACGGGCGAGCTGGCGGGTCTGCTCACCGGTCAGGTCGAGACCTGATGGCGCTTCGTTTTTCGCCACCGGCCTGAACATTCCCCCGAGCCAGGCGCGTTGACGGTGGTGGCCGATGCACCCGGTTCTTGTCTCGGCACCGCCCCGGAGGCGTTTGCAATGTCCCGCGCAAACGAAGCATCGCTGAACGCAAAATCTCCCATGCACAGGCGGTCCACCGGGTAACGCATTCGTGGCGTAGCGAATGCAGCGACGAAACGTCCTCTCATTCAAAGGACGGTGTCCCGTGCGTCGACTCATACAACTGGTGTGTGGAGCGTTGGTAAGTCTGGTGTCTGCAGTGCTGTTCATGGGGTGCGGCTTCGAAATCACAGTCCTCGACACGTACGACGGTGGGCCCGCCGACAACGCGTACGAGTGCGGCTGTGAGTGCGAGAAGCCGGTGTTGACGCTCACGCCTTCGGCTGCTCCCAGGCAGAACAGCGACGACGCGGAAGAACTCCTGACGACCGGCGCGATGACGCTCAACGGCGTGAACCTCGACCTGGGGGTTCCTCTCGGAGGGCCGCAGGCGGTCGGCCTGCGCTTCCCCCAACTGGGTCTGCCGCGCGGGGCGATCATCGAAACCGCCACGATTCAGTTCACCACCTCCGTGGCCTCGAACGTCCCCACCACCCTGT